>NZ_JALXWY010000002.1:0-239531 GCF_025144155.1 Corynebacterium sp. p3-SID1194 | reverse complement strand
ACCGAGTGTTGTTAGAAACGCGTCAAAATCGTTCACAGCACAAACGTTAAACGCCGCGCAACCCATCGTCTACGAAACAATGTCTACTTCAGTAGACATCGCCTAAACGGGCAGGTCACAGGGCGTGAAAGACGGGCGAAAACCCGGGAAAGCGGCTAGAGAAGGCCGCTTTTATGCTTTAGCTGCTGCTGTCAGCGTCCCAGGTAGCGCGCTCGGGGAGCCCTTCCTCCGGGTCCGGGACAGCCTCGACGAAGTCATCGCCGACGAGCGCAGGGCCGAAGGTGGTGTTCCAGGAGCGGTACAGGTCGTCGAGCCAGACGGCCCAGGCGTGGGTGCCGGCCTTGCGGAACTCGTAGTGCGCCGGAATGTTCTCGTTGTTCAGCTTGGCGCGCAGATCGTGGGTGCACGAGTTGGTCGCAGCCTCGATGACACCACCTTCGACGGTGGTGGTCATGGAACCGCCGATGGCTTGGGCAAGGTTCTGCCCATTGGCGACGCGGTAACCGACCATGTCGGACTGCGACGCGGTGCCGGAGCCGTTGGAGATGTAGAGGGCCTTGCCACGAAGCTTCTCGGCGTTGACGAGGGCATCGTTGTAACGGTTGTAGGGGCTGCCCATCGGACCCCAGATATGAGCGGGGGTGACCGAGGAGTAATTCGGCTCATTGGCGGCGCGGTTCACGGTCAGTGCAGCGAATGCCCACGGCAGCGGGGTGGAGGTGGCGGCGCAGCCGGAGAAGGAACCGACGGCGTCGTAAAGCTCGGGGTGGTGCTCCGCGAGCAGGAGCGAGGAGGTGCCGGACATGGAGAAGCCGAGGATGCCGCGCTTGTCGTTCGCGCCGAGCTCCTTTTCGACGGCGGGCCACAGCTCCTTGCCCAGGAACGTCGACCACTTCTGCTCGCCCTTGAAGTAGTCGGACTTTTCCTTCAAGGTGTCGCCGTCGGTGAGCCAGTCGACATAGTAGGAGAATGCGCCCTCCATCGGGACGACCAGGTTCACACCCTTGCCCTTGTAGACCTTCTGGGCTTCAGCAACGGAAATCCAGTCGCCGGTCTGCTCGGAGCCGCCGGCGCCGTTGAGCATGTACAGCGTCGGAGCGTCGGTAACAGGCTTGCCGTCTTTGTCGGTGGCGCGGACGAGCGCGACCGGAATGTCGCGCTTCATGGACTCGGAGTAGACGTACCAGCCCTCGACATCTTCTGCGCCGTACCAGTCTTGGGCCTGTGACGTGTTGTCGGAGACCTTCTTCGGGGCGTCATGCGGGCCGGTCATCTTGCGCATCGTGGCGAGCTTGGCGGGTGCATCGTCGTCTTCCGGCACGTTCTGCGCGGCGTCTTCGATCTCAGGGTCGATGCTCTCTTTGTCGCGCTCGGCCAGATCGTTGGTAATAGAGCTGAGGTCGCCCACGGAGCTGTCCTTGTCGCGTTGGGCGCCGGTCTCGCCGGCTTCGGTATCTGCGCCGGGAGCGCCGTTGTCGGAAGCGTCTTCGCCAGTGCCAGACTCATCGGCGGGAGCCTCACCCTCGGCGTCGGAGTCGTCGGCGCCAGACTCATCGGAAGGAGCGTCGGCGGGGGTGCCGGTCACGGTTTCGTCGTTAAGCTGGTTTGCGTCTTCGGCGTTGACGACGCTGGCTGCTGTGAGCGACCCTGCTGCGATGGCGATCGCGGCGACGGACGCGAGTGCGGGGCGGGACAGCTTCATGCTTGAGGTTCCTTCGCTACTAACTACTGGGAAGCTTGCTACATCATGCCAAAAGTGGGCGGAACTTTGAAGTGGAAAGCACCCCCGCAGCGAGTTGGCGCGAGCGCACGTATCCTAGGGGACGTGGCTAATGAACATTTTGACGTTGTTGTACTTGGCGCTGGCCCCGGTGGCTATGTCGCCGCAATCCGCGCAGCCCAGCTGGGCAAGAAGGTCGCGGTTGTAGAGAAGCAGTATTGGGGCGGTGTTTGCCTGAACGTGGGCTGCATTCCGTCGAAGTCGTTGATCAAGAACGCTGAAGTGGCGCACATCTTCAACCACGAGGCGAAGACGTTCGGCATCAAGGGCGATGTTTCCTTCGAGTACGGGGATGCGCACAAGCGTTCCCGCAAGGTCTCGGAGAAGATCGTCGGCGGTGTCCACTACCTGATGAAGAAGAACAAGATCACGGAGATCAACGGTGTCGGTTCCTTCAAGGATGCGAAGACGCTGGAGATCACCGAGGGAGATGACAAGGGCAAGACGGTCACGTTCGATGACTGCATCATCGCTACGGGTTCCGTGGTGAAGACCCTGCCGGGCATCGAGCTGTCCGAGAACGTGGTGTCCTTCGAGGAGCAGATCCTCAACCCGGAGGCCCCGGAGAAGATGGTCATCGTGGGCGCTGGCGCGATCGGTATGGAGTTCGCGTACGTGCTGTCCAACTATGGCGTAGAGGTCACGGTCGTCGAGTTCATGGACCGTGTCCTGCCGAACGAGGACAAGGACGTGTCCAAGGAGATCGCGAAGGCCTACAAGAAGCTCGGCGTGAAGCTTCTGACGGGTCACGCGACGACGGCTGTGCGCGACAACGGCGATTCAGTCGAGGTGGACATCCAGAAGAAGGGCTCGGATGACACGGAGACCATCACCGTCGACCGCGTCATGGTCGCCGTCGGCTTCCAGCCGCGCACCGAGGGCTACGGCCTCGAGAACACCGGCGTCGAGCTCACGGACCGCGGCGCCATCAACGTCGACGAGCGCATGCGCACCAACGTCGACGGCATCTACGCGATCGGCGACGTGACGGCGAAGCTGCAGCTAGCGCACGTGGCTGAGGCGCAGGGCATCGTTGCGGCTGAGACCATCGCTGACGCTGAGACGATGGAGCTGGGCGACTACCAGATGATGCCGCGCGCGACGTTCTGCAACCCGCAGGTCGCCTCCATGGGCTACACCGAGGAGCAGGCGCGCGAGAAGTTCGCGGACAAGGACATCAAGGTCGCTACCTTTCCGTTCTCCGCGAACGGCAAGGCGCTGGGTCTGGCGGAGTCGCAGGGCTTCGGCAAGCTCGTCGTCGACGGCGAGTACGGCGAGATCCTCGGTGCGCACCTGGTCGGCGCGAATGTCTCCGAGCTGCTGCCGGAAATCAACCTGGCGCAGCGCTTCGATCTCACCGCCGGCGAGATTGCGCGTAGCGTGCACATCCACCCGACGCTGTCCGAGGTGCTCAAGGAAGTCGCGCACGGCGTCGAGGGCCACATGATCAATCTTTAAGCAGTTTGCTTATCGACGGCTGAAAACGCCCCGAGCCCTGCTCGGGGCGTTTTCTTGTGGTCTCATGGCTGGTGTTAAGGAAAAGGATTTGGCGGGTTAGCACGACGAAAAGTGATTTCGACGTTAGAGTAAAACGCAGCCAGTCTTAAAAGGCGCTTAGAACTGATCCGTCGCTCCGCCGCTTGCCGGTGGGGCCGATAGCAAGGAAACGTAATGTCTAGCAGCATCAACCCCAACCGGGACCCGTTCTCCGAGTCGGAGCCCGGGCAGCAGGGCCAGTACGGCTACGACGGCTACGGCCAGCAGGGCTACGACTATGGCCAGCAGGGCTATGACTACGGCCAGGGCTTCGACCAGGGCTACGGCCAGCAAGGCTACGACCACCAGGGTTACGCCCAGGGCTATGACCAGCAGGGCCAGTACGGGCAGCAGATGAACGCACCGTACGGCCAGGGTGGTCAGGATGGCAACGGCGGCGGTGGCAGCGGCAAGATCATCGCGATCATTGGCGGCCTGGTTGTTGCGCTTGCTCTGATTGGCGGCCTGATCTACTTCCTCACCTCTGGCGGGGACGATAAGGAAAGCGACAGCGACGACGATAAGACCACGAGCGCGCAGCAGTCCACGGGCAATGCCACCGAATCGCCGAGCGCCAACAAGGACAGCGGAAAGGGCAAGAAGAAGGGTGGCAAGGAGGGTAGCACCCGCGAGAACCCGCTTCCGGTCGGTTCGACGATTGAGAACAAGGACTGGAAGGTCACCCTGAACTCGGTGAACCTCAACGCCAACGACGATATTAAGAAGGCCAACGACTACAACAAGGACCCAGAGGCGGGCAAGAAGTACATGATGGCCAACATCACCGCCGAGTTCGTCGGTGATGATCCGCAGGGCAAGCAACCGCTGTTCACGGTCGAGTACATTTCGCCGGACGGCCAGACCGTGGGCCAGTTCGAGACGATTGTGTTGATGGACGATGACTTCGACATGAGCAACACCCTGTACTCCGGTGCATCGACGACGGGCAACATCGTCTACCCGATCCCGGAGGACAACGGTGACGAAGGCACGCTGGCGATCAGGCTGGACTTCAAGGAAGAGAAGCAGTTCTTCGCGCTGAAGTAAAGCCACGCGAAAGCGCCCCGCCACAGCTTATCGACGAGTTGTGGCGGGGCGCTTTTTGCTTTGCGTTTAGCCCTTCTGGGTCGGGTTGTCGGTGCCACCGACAGCGGAAGCCAGAGCGGCGAGGGACTCTTCCATCACGGCGTCGTCGAATTTCTCCGACATCTTGCGCACCTCGTCGGAGGCGATCTCGCTGCGGTCGTAGGTCAGGGTGACGGAGGTGCTGTCAGCGCCCTCGGGGGAGAGCTCGTAGAGCCACTTCGCGCCGACCTCGACATCAGCGGTGAGGTTAGCCAGGTTCTTCCAGCCGATGACCTTGTTTTCCTGGAAGGCGAAGACCTCGTTGCGGGTCTGGTAGTCGCCGTCCTCCTTGGTCATGTTCATGACGAAGATGTCGCCGACCTTCTCCAGCTTGGCGTTGGTGTCGGCGGAGACGACCATGCCGGAGTTATCGGTCTCGGCGTGGCGGGACGGGTCGGACAGGAGCGCGAAAATGTCGTTGGCGGATGCGTCGATGGTTCGGGTTGCAGAATTCGTATCAGTCATGGGCCCCACTGTAACGAAGTTTGGCGATCTGCCTCGTCGCCCTAGGTTTACGCAGGACCGAGAGATTAGGGCGACTCAACAAACCAAAGTTTGACACCCTTCGGGGTAATGAATGTGCCGCACAATGCCCGGGGTGGGTGTAGGTGGGGTAATTCACATTTGGGGGGTGGCGGTGGGCGTCGAAAAGCTGTTGCAGATGTGAACTGCGATGTTGGACGTGTGCTGGCGCCGATGGTGCGGAAACGCTGCATGCGTGACCGCTAAGTGGGGGTGAGGTGGCACGTCGAGTAGTGGTGAACCTTGGGTTAATCGTAAAGTTAAGTCGACACTGGAGGTGCCATGACTGTTCAACATGCAGATCGTGACGCAATTCGTCACGGCAAAATCACTGAGGAGCCGCTGCGCGAGCGGCCCGGAGTGCCTACCTGGGTGCTCAAACTCATAATGGCCGTCACCGGCCTGATTTTCTTCTTGTTCGTCATCGGCCACATGGTCGGTAACCTCAAGATCTTCATGCCCGACCACGCTGGCGGTGCCGCAATCGACGAATACGGCACATTCCTGCGCGAGATGGGCCAGCCGCTGTTCCCCGGCAGCTCGCTGCTGTGGATCATCCGCATCGTCCTGCTCGCCTGCCTCGTGCTGCACGTCTGGGGCGCTCTTGCCCTGAAGGCGCGCTCGAGCAAGTCCCGCGGTAAATTCCGCCGCACCAACCTGATGGGCGGCCTGCAGTCCACCGCCGCACGCTGGATGATCGTCACCGGCATCATCCTGCTGCTGTTCATCATCTTCCACATCCTCGACCTGACTGTCGGCGAGGTCGTCGCGTCCGAGGCATTCACCCACGGCGCAGTCAAGAACAACCTGCTGGCCACGTTCGCTCCTGAGCGCTGGTTTGTCACGCTGTTCTACGTCATCGCAATGATCGCCCTGTTCCTGCACCTCACCCACGGTGTGTACCTGGCGGTCTCCGACTTGGGTTGGCTGGGTAAGCGCGGCAGCGCCATCATGGTCGTGCTCGCGTACTGGATCCCCGCCATCGTGGTGATCGGCAACATTGTGATGCCTTTGGCCATCGCATTCGGAATGGTGTCTTAGGAACGGCTGGAGGAACGCAAATGACTACTGCATACAACTCGGGCGATAAGAAGCCGAAGAAGGCAGCTGACAAGGCTCCCGCCAACGGCGTCGACGGCAAGGAGCCGCCGCGCTCCCAGACCGCCCCGAAGAGCGCCGACCAGAAGCCGAACGTCAAAAAGGCTCAGGCTGAGAACAAGGCTGGCAATACGGCCACCAAGGCAATGAGCACCCAGGCCACCAAGGACCGTCCGGCCGAGGCTAAGGGCGCAACCGACACCCCGGCCGCCGAGAAGGACGAGAACAAGGACTTCACCAACCCGAAGTCCAAGGCTGCCGGCGTCACCCCGGGCAACATCCTGGAGAGCAACGAGCCCAAGGGCATCCCGATGCGCGACATGTGGACCTACCAGAAGGACCACATGGAGCTCGTCTCCCCGCTCAATCGCCGTAAGTTCACCGTCATCGTTGTCGGCACCGGCCTGTCCGGCGGCGCAGCTGCGGCCGCCCTCGGTGAGCTCGGCTACAACGTGAAGAACTTCACCTACCACGACGCTCCGCGCCGTGCGCACTCGATTGCTGCTCAGGGCGGCGTCAACTCCGCTCGCGGCAAGAAGATGGACAACGACGGCGCGTACCGCCACACCAAGGACACCGTCAAGGGCGGCGACTACCGCTGCCGCGAGTCCGACTGCTGGCGCCTCGCAGTCGAGTCGGTCCGCGTGATCGACCACATGAACGCGATCGGTGCTCCGTTCGCCCGCGAGTACGGCGGCGCACTGGCCACCCGCTCCTTCGGCGGCGTCCAGGTGTCCCGCACCTATTACACCCGTGGCCAAACAGGTCAGCAGCTCCAGCTGTCCACGGCATCGGCGCTGCAGCGTCAGATCCACCTGGGCAACGTGGAGATCTTCACCCACAACGACCTGGTCGACTTCATCATCACTGAAAAAGACGGCAAGAAGCGTTGCGAGGGCATTGTCACCCGTAACCTGATCACCGGCGAGCTGGTGCCGTTCACCGGCCACGCAGTCGTGCTGGCCACCGGCGGTTACGGCAACGTGTACCACAAGACCACCCTGGCGAAGAACTCCAACGCCTCCGCCATCATGCGCGCGTACGAGCACGGCGCATACCTGGCGTCCCCGGCGTTCGTGCAGTTCCACCCGACGGGTCTGCCGGTCAACGCCAAGTGGCAGGCGAAGACGACGCTGATGTCGGAGTCCCTGCGCAACGACGGTCGCATCTGGGTCCCCAAGGAACAGGGCGACGACCGCAACCCGGCCGATATTCCGGAAGAAGAGCGCGACTACTTCCTGGAGCGCCGCTACCCGGCCTTCGGCAACCTGGTCCCGCGCGACGTGGCCTCCCGCGCGATCTCCAAGGAGATCAACGCCGGCCGCGGTATCGGCCCGCTGAACAACGCTGCGTACCTGGACTTCTCCGACGCCAGCGAGCGCCTGGGCAAGGACACCATCCGCGAGCGTTACTCGAACCTGTTCGAGATGTACGAGGACTCCATCGGCGAGGACCCGTACGAGGTGCCGATGCGCATCGCCCCGACCGTCCACTTCACCATGGGCGGCCTGTGGACCGACTTCAATGAGATGACATCCATCGACGGACTGTTCGCCGCCGGCGAGTGCTCCTGGACCTACCACGGTGCGAACCGCCTCGGCGCGAACTCGCTGCTGTCGGCGTCCGTCGACGGCTGGTTCACTCTGCCGTTCACGGTCCCGAACTTCCTGGCCGGCCACCTCAACGAAGAGGTCCTGAGCCTGGAAGCGCCGGAGGTCTCCGCAGCTGTGACCCGCTCCCAGGAGCTCATCGACCGCCTGATGAATATTCAGGGTGCCGAGCCGCACGGCCCGGACTACTACCACGAGAAGCTCGGCGCGATTCTCTACGAATCTTGCGGTGTCTCCCGCAACGTCGAACTGATGGAGAAGGGCCTGAAGGCAGTGCGCGAGCTGCGTCGCGACTTCTGGGCCAATGTGAACATCCCGGGCGAAGCGATGGACATGAACCAGACCCTGGAGAACGCGATCCGCGTCGCGGACTACATCAACCTGGGTGAGCTCATGATCATCGACGCTCTCGACCGCGACGAGTCCTGCGGTGCGCACTACCGCGAAGACCACCTCTCCGAGGACGGCGAGGCAGAGCGTGACGACGAGAACTGGTGCTTCGTCTCCGCATGGGAGCCGGGCGGCGATGAGAAATTCATCCGCCACGCCGAACCCCTGTACTTCGATTCGATCCCGCTGATGACAAGGAACTACAAGTAATGAAACTGACACTTGAGATCTGGCGTCAGGCCGGACCCGACGCCGAGGGCAACTTCGAGACCGTTCAGGTCGACGACGCTGTCGAGCAGATGTCGATCCTGGAGTTGCTGGACCACGTCAACAACAACCGCGTCGAAGCAGGCGAGGAACCGTTCACTTTCGCCTCCGACTGCCGCGAAGGCATCTGCGGCACCTGTGGCGTGTCCGTCAACGGCCGCCCGCACGGTGCAGGCCAGAACACGACGGCCTGCCTGCAGCGCCTGTTCAACTACAAGGACGGCGACACGCTGCGCATCGAGCCGTTCCGCTCGGCTGCGTTCCCGGTGATCAAGGACCTCACCGTGGACCGCTCCGCTCTGGACCGCGTGATGCAGCAGGGCGGCTACGTCTCCATCCAGGCAGGTACGGCCCCGGACGCTGACACCCTGCACGTCAACCACCAGACCGCCGAGAAGGCACTCGACTTCGCTGCCTGCATCGGCTGCGGTGCCTGTGTCGCGGCGTGCCCGAACGGTGCAGCCCACCTGTTCACCGGTGCGAAGCTGAACCACCTGAAGCTCCTGCCGCTGGGCCAGGAAGAGCGCGGCAAGCGCGCACGCCAGATGGTGGACGAGCTGGAGACCAACTTTGGCCACTGCACCCTCTTCGGCGAGTGCGCAGACGTCTGCCCGGCGGGCATCCCGCTGGAGGCTGTCGGCGCGATCAACAAGGAGCGCGCACGCGCGGCATTCCGCGGCAAGGACGACTAAAAAGGGCCCGCCAATGCGGGGAGCGACATAGCGTGCTCCCCGCGGCAGCCCACCTATAATGGGAATCATCGCCGCGGAAGCGGCTTAGGGCACCCCCTCGTAATAGGTACTAGGAAAGAGAGATAGTTCCATGAGTGGACACGCAGGACCCGCACCGGTTGCGGATATTTCGACTGAGAGCTTCCCGGAGTACGGCACCTCCATCCAGGACGGCTACGTCGACGGCTACGACCCGGTGTCGCTGGGCGCTCCGCACTCCTCGCTGGTCAAGCACATCACCTGGGTCGGTATGGCACTGATCCTGGCGTCGCTGGCAGGTTTCGGCACGCTGATCTACGGCGCGGCCACCACGATCTGGGGCCACGGCGCGAGCGAGGACATCTCCGAGATGCTGCTGATCGTCGGCGGTATCTTGACGGCCGTGACGCTCATCGGCGGTTTCATCACGATCCATGCTGGCCGCTCCGGCTACCGCAAGTACCGGAAGGCCACCGGCCGCCGGAACTAGTTTCCAAGCCCCGGGGCCCGCTTGAAGCCTCCCACTCGCACGCACAGGTGTGAGTGGGAGGTTCTTTTGCGCTTTAATACGGTGCATGGGAAAGCATGATCTTGAGGGGCAGGGGGCGTCGATAAGCGGAAAGCTCGCTGTGCCCGGACCCTCGCCGGAGGTGGAGGCGGAGCGTCGGCGCTCGCTGCGGATCCATAAAGCCTGGGTGACAGGGCTGTTGGTGCTCGCGGCGGCGGTTTATATCGCGTGCGAGTGGTGGATCACGCGCGGCGCGGCGCCCGGCTGGGTGCCGTATGTGCGCGCGGCGTCGGAGGCCGGCATGGTCGGCGGGCTGGCGGACTGGTTCGCGGTGACGGCGCTGTTCCGATACCCGATGGGCATCCCGATTCCGCACACGGCACTCGTGCCGAAGAAGAAGGATCAGATCGGCGGCGCGCTCAGCGAATTCGTCGGCGAGAATTTCCTGAATGCGGAGCTGATCACAGAGAAGGTCGCGGAGGCGAACCTCCCGGAACGCACGGGTGCGTGGCTGTCGCAGCGCGAGAACGCTGAGAAGGTTTCCGAGCAGGTCGGCCGTTTCACCGGCAACGCGATCGCGGCGATCGACCCGGAGGATGCGGAGGCCCTGATCAACCACCAGGTGCTCGACCGTCTCGCGGAGCCGGCGTGGGGGCCGCCATTGGGGCGCATGCTCGACGGGTTGATCGCGGACGGCAAGGTGGAGCCTGTCGTGGAGGACATCATTTCGTGGGGGCGTGCGAAGGTGGGCACGATGGAGGAGTCGGTGGTCACGATGATCGACGAGCGGATGCCCAGCTGGGCGCCGCGTTTCGCGAAGGAGCTCGTGGGGGAGCGTGTCTACCGCGAGTTGGTGGAGTTCATGCGCGAGATCGACACCGACCCGGACCACGAGGCGCGCCAGGCGATCCGCCGCACAATCGCGCAGTTCGCGGTCGACCTGCAGTTCGACCCCGAGATGATCACACGCGTCGAGTCCATCAAGGGCGACATCATGGGGTCCACGGCCGCCAAGTCCGTCGCGGGCGAGATGTGGGGCACCGTCTCGCAATCGCTTATCGACGCCTCCTTCGACCCTTCATCCCCCCTCCGCCGCCGCGTCGCCGAACTGGCGCAGGAATGGGGCGGGCGCATCAGCACCGATCCTGAACTCCGCGCCTCTCTGGACGACCGGATCCAGGGTGCGTCCCGGTTCATCGCCGACAATTACGCCGCCGATATCACCGCCATCATCTCCGACACCATCGAACGCTGGGACGGCCGGGAAGCCGCCGACAAGATCGAGCTCATGGTCGGCAAAGACCTGCAGTACATCCGCGTCAACGGCACAATTGTCGGTGCGCTAGCAGGCCTGGTTATTTACACTGTGACGCAGATACTGTTTTAGATTCACGCGCCATAAGGAGACACCGCCATGACCGACAATTCCTCCTCCACTAACCCGTACGATTCTGCCGGCAAGGACAAGGATGCCAATGACGACGGCATCATGAACACCCTCAAGGGCGCCGGTGAGGCTTCCCTGAATGCGTGGTCCCGCCTGGGCGACCTGGCAGGTGAGTTCGGCCGCAATTTCCGCGCTGACCGCGACGCAGATGTCGCTGGTGGCGCCCACGCCGCCCACACCGAGGATCTCACCGACGACCATGCGGGTTTCAGCGACCAGTTCAAGGCCGCCATCGCGAACGCCCGCCAGGCTTACGAGGGTGCGGAGAACGACCGCGATTTCCGCGCTGCCACTGCGTCCCTCGCCGGTGATGCTGAGTCCATCTTCCGGGATTTCGCCGGCAGCGTCACCCGCGCTGCTGATGCCTCCCGTGAGTCCGACCAGGCCGACCAGATGAAGTCCGCCTTCCGCGACGCGGCCGACGAGGTCCGGGAGACCTTCAACGTCGCTGTGAACCAGGTGCGCAACCGCGGCGGCGAGAACGGCGGCGACAAGGCCGCTACTGCTGCAGCGACCGCCGGCGACAACACTGCCGATAACACCACCGAGGACACGATCGCCGACATGCGTTCGCGTCTCGACGACATGATCAACCGCCTCAGCTCCGTCTTCGACCGCTCCGCTTCCGGTGACGATGCGGCAGCGAATGATACCGACGCGCCGTCGGGCACCGACACCGCCTCCGATATCATCGACGGTGAAGTTGTCGAGGATCGCGGCTTCGACACTGATCCGAAGAATAACTAGAACCCGAACGAGAAAGCCACACCTTCCTTGATGATGCTGCTCCAGCTTCCGGACCTCACACTGGCCAATTGGATTATCCTCGCGCCGGCGCTGCTGCGTGCGCTACTCATGGCTCTCGTGGGGATCGCAGGGCTCGCCGGGGCAGTGATGGTGGGGCTGACACGTCCGGATGCCTTCGACGCGGGCGACCGCATGCCGAAGGCCGCATGGGCAGCCATCTTGATCGCCAGTGGCATCGCCTGCCTGAGCTCCTTCATGTTTCTCGGCATCATCGGCTGCGTCTGCATCGGCGTGTACTTCTTCGATGTCAGACCGCAGCTGAACAATATTCTTCGCGGAAATTACGGCTGGTAGCTGAACTGCAGTTTGGGGTCGGTGTTAGACAGGCAGCTCGTTGAGCTTCACATTCTCCCCAGCGACGGTGATGCGGAACCCGTTGTCGATGACCTGGAACTGCTGAATCTGCATCGGTCCCACGACATCCTCATTCAGCCCCTTTTGCAAAGCGTTGCTGACGGCCTCTGAGAAGAAATCCGGCAAGCTGCGTCCCAGAATCTGGGTGGATTCGGCGGTGAATGTCATTTGGTCATCCACGACCTCAGGGCGCAGCTCCACGCCGAAAGCGCCGTTGGAGAACGTCACGGTGAAGGTTCCTGCGGCCGGGTCGGTGCGGACGTCGGACACGGTGAGGATCTCGTCGTATTCGGCGAAACGGCCGTCCTGGGCCTCATCGAGCGAGTGGCGCAGCTCCTGCTGCAGCATGTCGCGGACGAGTGCTTGGGGCAGCTCCGTGTGGAGGACCAACTGTTCAGCGCTGGGGTCGTCAGGGTCGAGGGCGAAGCCGGTCGCGTCGATCGTGGCGGGCGGGTTGCCCACGATCTCGTCTCTATCCGGCACGAGTGTCGACGGCACGTCGATGTTGATGTACTGGAGTTTCCCGCGGGCGAGGCCGAGCAAGACGGGGGAAGCACCGAAGTGGACGGAGGCGTCTTCGCGCATGTCGGCGCTCTCCGGGACCGAATCGCGGACGCTAGCCCGGATCTGCTGCGCGATGAACCCGCGGACGGCGATTTCCGCGAGGAACAGCAAGATGATGAGGCCGGCGACAATGCCTAGGAGGATTTTCCATCCCCGGCCAGTGGAAGTGCGGGTCATAGATGCCCATTGTGCGTGAGAGTTCTTATGTTTGACAACCTTTTCCACCGCAGGGAGGCGCGGTAAATCAGCTGTTCGGGGCCACCGTGGACCAATCCACAGTCAACGTGTTGTCCCGTATGCGGCGACGCACAGGTTCGAGGGGCCATCCGGCGTCGATAAGCATCTGGTGAGCGTGGCGCCAGCGGACGCGTGGGCCGTGGGGTGCCCAGCCGGAGGAGCGCTCCCACGCATCATCGGCGGCGGCGAGGAGTTCGTGAATCGGTTCGCCGGGGACGTTGCGGTGAATCAGGGCCTTGGGGAGGCGTTCGGCGATGTCGCTGGGCCGGTCGACATCGTCGGGAGCCCAGGCGAGGGTGAGGGTACGGGGGCGGGCGGTGGCGTCGATAAGCAGCCATGCGGCGCGGCGGCCGAGTTCGTCGCAGGTGCCTTCGATGAACAGCCCGCCCGGGGCGAGGTGCGATGCGACGGTCTCCCACGCGCTCACGACATCGTCGACGTCGTACTGCCGCAGGACGTTGAAGGCGCGGACGAGGTGCGGCGTGTATCCGGCGAGCTCGAAGCCACCGAGTTCGAAGGTGACGCCGTCGCGCGGCGGCAGGACGCGATCGGGGTGGATTTCCAGCCCGACGACACGGGTGCGTGGGTTGACCTGCCGCAGCCACCCCGCCCATTCGACGGTGGTGGTGTGGGATGCGCCGTAGCCGACGTCAACAGCGAGCGGCTCGCTGACCCCGCGCAGCAGCGACTGGATATCAGGGTGGTAGCGCGTCCACCTGTCGGAGCGCCGCAGCCGGTTGTAGCCCGTCGTGCCGCGCGTAATAACGCCGAATGGCCGGCCATTCCCGCCCTGCGCGCGCAGGTTGTGGGCATGGTCGGCCATTGCTGAAAGGGAGGAGACTTAAAGGTTCTCAGAGATCCACTTGTCGGTGAGCCCGCCCTCCTGGGTGAACAGGTCCTCGAGAGCCTCAGCGACCTTGGGCTCGATGGCGGGGCCCATGAACGGGATATTCACGGAGGTCTCGGTCTCGTAGTTGAGCTTGGTGGTCTCGCCCTCGCCGGCGAGCTTGATGGAGCCGCCGAAGTCAACCGGGGTGCCTTTCACATCGGCGGTGAACGAGATATCGGCGTTGTCGCCCTCGAGCGCGCCGATATTGATGACTCGCTTGACCTTCAGCGCCTGGGAGACCATCGCCTGCACAGCTTCCGGCAGAAGGGTCTGCGGCAGAACTTCGTAAAGGGTGACGGAGTTGTCGGTGAATTCGTTGACCTCGCCCGGCTCGGGGGAGAGGTTCGCGGCGATGTACTCCCAGTATTCGCGGGTGGAGTACGCCTTGTGAACCTTGTCGGCGGGCTGGTTGATGGTAACGGTGTTGTCGCTATGAGTAGCCATGCCCCACAGACTACCGTTGTTGTCGTGGCTGAAACATCTGCGACTCATCTTGATTTGGAGCCTTTGGACGGCGTGCGCCTGAAGGATTTGACGACGTTGCGCATAGGCGGTGCGCCGCGTGCGGTGTGGCGCGCACGTACCGCGTCGGAGCTTGCGCACGCAGTGTCGCTTCTCGACGCCTCCCGCGCGCCCCTCCTCATTCTCGGCGGCGGGTCGAACCTCGTGGTGGCCGACGGCGACCTGGACCTGACTGTGGTGATCGCGGGCAACGACGGTATCGAGGTGCGCCCCGACGGGCTGGTCCGCGCCGGTGCTGGCGCCGTGTGGGACGACGTTGTCGCCGCTGCGGTGGACGCGGGGCTGTCTGGGATCGAGTCTCTGTCCGGGATTCCGGGCTCCGCGGGCGCGACACCGGTGCAAAATGTCGGGGCGTACGGTGCCGAGGTCGGCGACGTGCTCACCCGTGTGCACCTGTACAACCGGAAGACCGGTGAGACTGAGTGGGTGCCGGCCAGTGACCTGGAATTGGCATACCGCTACTCCAACCTGAAATTCACCGGTCGCGCGGTGGTGCTGGAGATCGAATTGCAGCTCACCCCGGCTGAGCTGTCCATTCCGTTGCGGCATTTGGGCGGAAAGCAGCTCCCGCTGAAAGAAGCCCGCGAGGAGATCCTGCGGGTGCGCGCTGCGAAGGGCATGGTGCTCGACCCGGACGACCACGACACGTGGTCAGCGGGGTCGTTTTTCACCAACCCCGTCGTCGCACCGGAACTCGCTGACGAGATCGCCCGCATCGTCGAGGCAGAAAGGCCCGGCGAAGGGGAGACCATGCCCCGGTACCCGCAGGCCGACGGCAAGGTGAAGCTGTCTGCCGCGTGGCTCATCGAGCGCGCCGGGTTCCACCGCGGTTTTCCGAATGAGAACGCCCCTGCCCGGTTGTCCACCAAACACACGTTGGCGTTGACAAACAGGTCAGGGGCGGGGGCAGATGACGTCGTCAAGCTAGCGCGCACTGTGCGTGACGGTGTGCGCGAGCGTTTCGACGTCGAGCTTGTGCCCGAACCCGTGTGGATCGGGCTGTCGATGGACTAGTTGTCCTCGAGGCGGTGGCGACCCGCATCGTCGTCGCCGTCAGCTTCCGGAGCCTTCTCGAGCGACCAGCCGTTTTCCTGCTCCCCCTGCTGGATCTGCTCCTCGGTCGGCTCCTCGGGCGTGCCCTCGGCATTCTCGCCGTCAGCGGCCGTGCCCGCATTGAGGCGGTCGATGAGCGACTGCTGCACCTCGCGACGACGAATCTTGCCCGTCATATCGCGGTTGAGCTCCTCGAAGTGGTAGAACGTGCGCGGCACCTTGTACGGAGTGAGGCGCTCGCGGGCGAAGTCCTGCAGGCCCTGCGGATCCAGCGCGGCACCTTCCTCGAGGGTGACACACGCGACGACATCCTCGGAACCGTCCTCGCGCGGACGGCCGACGACGGCGATATCCGCGATGTCGCGGTGCGCGCGCATCACGTTTTCCACCTCGTCCGGGTAGACGTTGAAGCCGCCTGTAATGATCATCTCCTTGATGCGGGAGACCAGGCGGATCCAGCCGTCTTCCTCCATGACGCCCATGTCGCCGGTGCGGAAGTAGCCGTCGACGAATGCCTTCTCGTTGGCCTCCGGCTTGTTCAGGTAGCCCTTCATCACCTGCGGGCCCTTGACGATGACCTCGCCCGGCTCGCCGTCCGGCATCAGCTCCGTCGGGTTGTCCGGATCAACGATGCGCACCAAGGTGTTCGGGAACGGCACACCGATGTAGCCCGGGCGGCGGCTGCCGTCCATCGGGTTCGCGGTGACAATCGGCGCGGTCTCCGTCAGGCCGTAGCCCTCCACGAGCTTGCCGCCGGTGATCTTCTCCCAGCTCTCGATCGTGGACACCGGCAGGGTGGAGGCGCCGGAGAAGGAGTTGCGGATCGACGACAGCTTCTGCCCCTTCTCAGCAGCCGAGGCAGCGATGCGCTGGTAGAGGGTGGGCACGCCCGGGACGAATGTCGGCGGGTTGCGCTTCAGCGCGTCCTGGATCAGATCCGGCTCCGGTGCCGGCAGCAGCGTGATCTCCGCGCCGACCAGCAGACCCAGGCCCAAGTTCAGGGCAAGGCCGTAGACGTGGAACAGCGGCAGCACCGCCAACACCTTCTCGTCTTCCTTGCCGAGGTCCTTCATCCAGGCGCTGCCGGCCTTCATCTGGTGGTTGAAGTTGCCGTGGGTGATCTGAGCGCCCTTCGGCTCACCGGTGGTGCCGGAGGTGTACAGGATCACGGCGGTGGTGTCCTGGGTGATCTCCGGAGTCTCGAGGTTGTGGCCCTCGCCGCCGATCGCCGCGGACAGCAGCGTTTCGAACGGAATGGTGTCCGGTGCCGGACCGGAGAGCTTCTTGCGGGATTCGCGCAGCTTCTTCAGCGGCACGTACTTCAGGGCCAGCTCCATGTACTTCGGCATGGCCTTGGTCATGTCGACGGAAACAATGGTCTCCAGCGGGGTATCGCCGCGCAGGACTGCCAGCTCCTCGACGGCCTTGTCCCACATGATGGCCACGCGGGCACCGTGGTCGTTGAACTGGCCGCGCAGCTCATGCGCGGTGTACAGCGGGTTGTGCGCCACGACGGATGCGCCGAGACGCAGCACTGCCAGGAAGGAAATGACGAACTGGGGGCAGTTCGGCATGACCAGCGCGACGCGATCGCTCGGGCGAACACCGAAAGCCTTCAGGCCAGCGGCACAGCTGCGGACCTGCTTGTCCAGCTCGGAGTAGGTGATCGTGCGGCCGAAGAACCACATAGCGTTCTTGTAGGACCGCTTGGAAAGGGTCTCTTCGTACAGGTCCAGAAGCGTGTCGTCGCCGAGATCGACTTCCGCGGGGGTCCACTCCGCGTAGCTCGACAGCCAGGCTTTTTCCTCAAATGCCGACAATGGTCTGCCCTCCGTAAATGTGTCTCGTCAGTAGGTCGTACGGCGGTTAGTAAATTTCCGATTGATTTACTCCGACAAAGTATATAAGTGATTTCAGTGGCTTGTCAGATAATTTATGATCTCGGTCACGAATCGGGGGGCGATGAGGGGTGCGGCTCACGTTCATTGGCTCTCCATTGCGCACTGAAGTAGACATTCTCGACCCCACGGTTGCGGCAGACCCACGTAGTGTCGCTTGTGGGAGTCACTCAGCAAAGAGATGCCTTGGGGGGTAGAGCACGTGACTGATATTCAGACCGAGATCCAATACCGCCGCTACGCCAACACCGGATTGGGGGAGTGGGTGCCAGAAATGGGGGTGGGGCTGCACCGCGCGCCCGAGCGGCAGGAACCGCCGGCGGCAGCACCCGAACCCGTGGAGGTGCACCAGCCGCAGCAGCCCCAACCACTCGATTACGTCGATATTGTGCGTCGTCCGGTGAAGGCACCGCCGCGGCAAGGCTGGCGCAGACTCGTCCACGGGGCGACGGGCGGGAAGGTGAACCCGGGACAGTCGCGCCGGGAGGAGCAGCGTGCGCGGGTGACAGAGGCGATCCGGACGCCATTGCGCGGTGACTACCGCATCGCGGTGATGTCGCTGAAAGGAGGGGTGGGCAAGACCACGACGACGGTGGCGTTGGGGTCGGTGCTGGCGCAAACACGCGGGGACCGGGTGATAGCGATCGACGCGAACCCAGACTTCGGCACCCTGGCCCAGCGTGTGGCTGCGCCGGGGCCGGCGACAATCAGGGACCTGCTGCAGGCGGAGGACACGTCGCGGTACGCGCAGATCAAGGCGTTCACCACGCAGGGGGCCTCGCGCTTAGAAGTGATCGGCAGCGAGCGGGACCCGGCGGTGTCGGAGGCGTTCAGCGAGAATGATTACCGCCGTGCGGTGGATATTCTCCAACACCACTACAATTTGATTCTCACGGATTGCGGGACGGGGCTGATGCACTCGGCGATGGCGGGTGTTCTCGACCTCGCGCATACGCTGGTGCTAGTCAGCTCACCGGCGTTGGACGGAGCGCAGTCGGCGGCGGCGACGCTGGACTGGCTGGAGCTGCACGGGTACGGCCGGTTGGCGGCGAATGCCGTCGTGGTGGTGTCCGCACCGGCGACCCAGAAGACAGCCGTCGACATGGAGGCAGTGATCGCGCATTTCGCGGCACGAACCCGGGCGGTGCACGTCGTTCCGTTCGACCCGCATTTGGCGGAGGGGGCGGTCATGGACATCGAGCGGCTGAGGCCGAATACACTGCGCGCGTACCGCAATCTGGCGGCGACGATCGCGGTGGACTTCGATCAGTGGCACAAGCACGCGCGCTAGACGCGGAACTTTCTAGACTTGGGTGCATGCGCGTCGCGATGATCTCCATGCACACCTCCCCGCTCGAACAGCCGGGCTCGGGTGATGCGGGCGGAATGAATGTCTATGTCCTCAATATTGCGCGCGAGCTCGCGGCGGCGGGCGCGGAGGTGGACGTGTTCACCCGCGCGACGAGGCCGAGCCAGGGCGAGGTCGTCGACGTCGCAGACGGGTTACGGGTGATCAACGTCGTGGCGGGCCCGTACGAGGGGCTGGCCAAGGAGGATCTGCCCACGCAGCTGGCGGCATTCGCCGGCGGAATCGTCCAGTTCGCGCGGAAGCAGGGCTGTGATTATGCCCTGATTCATTCGCACTATTGGCTCTCTGGCCAGGTGGGTTGGCTATTGCGTGACTTGGTGCGGGTGCCGCTCATCCATACCGGGCACACGTGGGCGGCGGTGAAAAACGCCGCGCAAAAGACCACGGGCGGAGCCCAGGGGGAGACAGAGGCGCGGCGGATTTGCGAGCAGCAGCTGGTGGATAACGCGGATGTGCTCGTGGTCAACACCGACGATGAGATAGATCAGCTCAGCCACCATTACGACGTCGATCCTTCGCTGATCCGCGTGGTCACCCCGGGGGCAGACACGCGTTTGTTCACGCCGGGCACGAACCGTAATACGGAGCGGGCGCGGCGCCATCTGGGCATCCCGGTGGACAGCCAGGTGGTGGCGTTCGTGGGCCGGTTGCAGGAATTCAAGGGTCCGCAGGTGCTGCTCCGGGCTGCCGCGGAGATGGTGGAGCGGGATCCGGAGCGGAATATCAGGGTGATTGTGTGCGGTGGGGCGTCGGGAAGCGATGCGTCGGTGGATTATTACCGCGCGCTCGCGCACAAGCTGGGGCTGAGCCGCACAGTGCGTTTTTTGGGGCCGCGCCCGCCGGAGGAGTTGGTGGCGGTCTATCAGGCGGCGGATATCGTTGCGGTGCCCAGCTATAACGAGTCTTTCGGCCTGGTCGCGGTGGAGGCGCAGGCAACGGGCACGCCGGTGGTTGCCGCGCGCGTCGGCGGGTTGCCGCTCGCTGTCGCGGACGGGGAGACGGGGGTGCTTGTCGACGGGCACGATGCGGATGCGTGGGCGGATGCGCTTGTAAGCTTGCTTGACGACGACGCCCGCCGTCTCTCCATGGCCGAAGCCGCCGTCGGACGCGCCGCCCAGTTCAGTTGGTCGGCCTCGGCTGCTGCGCTGAAGCAGGTGTACGAGGAGGCGCGGTCAGGCTTCGAGCCCACGACCGAGCGCCGCCACGCCACCGGAGACTAACTGGCTTAGTTGTAGCCCATCTCGTCGAGCGCCCAGTTCAGGCCGGCACTGGCGATATTGTCCGCGTGAGCGGATGCGTAGGAGCCGGCGATGGTGCCGAAGCGGTTGACGGTGTCGCCGACCTCGGCAGGGGTGGCACCGCCGGTGGCGAGAGCGACAGTGGCGGACACTGCCAGGGTCCGCGTGTCGTCGGCGATGGTGGCGGCGTCGCGCTGTGCTGCGCTCACGACACCGTCGAACTGCTCCTTCGGGCTCGGCGGGGTGATCGCCTCTTCGGGCAGGCCCGGGTTCTTGTCCCGCAGGTACTGCTCGATCTCGGCTTTTTCTTCCTCGCCGGGGACGAAGTCGGCGCGTTCGTCGGCAGGCGGTGCCGGGGTGAATTTCTCGTTGACCTGGCCGTCGGGGATGCCGTAGCCCTCTTCGAGAGCGCGGTCGGCGCGCTGCGCTGCACCGAGCGGGCCGATGCCCAGGGAGGTCATGCCGACGATCTTGCCGGTCGTCGGGTCGTAATTCACGCCACCGGAATCGCCGGGCTTGTAGTCGAGGGCCCAGCTCCACACCGTGTCGGAATTGTAGGCCAGCTGGTAGCCACACTTGCGTGCGCCCATCGCACCGTCCTTGCACAACGGTTGGCCGAAATTGTCCAGGCGGATCTGGCCGGGCGCGAGCGTCGGGTAATCGCGCACACCGGTCATGGGGACCGGGGTACTGGGGTGGCCGCCGAATTTATCGCGGGAGGCAGCGGCTCCGTCGGCGGGCGTGGACGGATCCAGCACCACGATGCCCCAGTCGGTGGAGTTGCGGGCTTTACGAAGGGACGTCGATAAGCCGTCGTACCCACTTGGGACGTTGACCGTGTGCACAAGACCTGTGCCCCCGACGCGCTGGTAGCCGCCCCGGACGGGCGCGTAGACGTCCTGGCCCATGAGGACGCCCTGATCGGAAATGCCCGTCACGCAGTGACCGGCGGTGAGCATGACGCGCTGTTTGTCGCCGCTGTCGAGAGCGACATCGCCGACGGGGCCCTGCGTGCACGTCTTCGTGAACATCTCGGGGTGCGTGTCCAGCCCCGTCGCCTCCCGAACATCCGGATACTCCGGGCCGAACGGATACTCGACGTCGTATGGGCGCACGCGCATGGGCGCGCCGGGTGCCGCAATGGCGTTCACCTGCATCTCAGTACCTGAATCGGGGACCGCCTGGGCGATCGGAGTGACACTCAGCGCGAGGCCGAGAAGGGCAACTTGAGAAACAATTCGACGCACAATCACACAAGTGAATATAGACCACTTAGGCCCCTTCCGTGGCGCCTCAAACCTGTGAATCCTGTTGCTCCTGTTCGCACGGGAACATGGTCGCATCACCCCCGCACCCCCTTGGCCGAACCGCAGCGGGAAGCGCATGAAACTGGCATGCTGGAGATCATGAGCAACGGAAAGCTAATCCTCGTCCGCCACGGGCAAAGCCAGTGGAACGAATCCAACCAATTCACCGGCTGGGTCGACGTCGACCTGACTGAAAAAGGCGAAGCTGAAGCCGTCAACGCCGGCAAGCTGATGAAGGAAAAGGGAATCCTCCCCGACATCGTCTTCACCTCGCTGCTGCGTCGCGCGATCCGCACCGCCAATATCGCGCTGAACGAGGCTGACCGGCACTGGATCCCGGTCGAGCGCAACTGGCGCCTCAACGAGCGCCACTACGGCAAGCTGCAGGGGCTGAATAAGGCTGAGATCCGCGAGGAATTC
This sequence comes from Corynebacterium sp. p3-SID1194, assembly GCF_025144155.1. Lineage (NCBI taxonomy): Bacteria > Bacillati > Actinomycetota > Actinomycetes > Mycobacteriales > Corynebacteriaceae > Corynebacterium > Corynebacterium sp. p3-SID1194. The sequence goes on along the minus strand of NZ_JALXWY010000002.1, from coordinate 217,880 downwards.
GGCGAAGAGCAGTTCATGGAGTGGCGCCGCTCCTACGACACTCCGCCGCCGGAGATCGACACGGATAATGAGTACGCGCAGACCGATGACCCGCGCTACTCCTTCCTGCCTGAGGTGCCGCGCACCGAGTGCCTGAAGGATGTCGTGGAACGCTTCACCCCGTACTACATTGACTCCGTGCTGCCGGAAGTGCTCGCCGGTAAGAATGTCATGCTCGCAGCGCACGGCAATTCCCTGCGCGCGCTGGTGAAGTACCTGGACAATATCTCCGACGAGGACATCGCCGGCCTGAACATCCCGACCGGTATGCCCTTGGTCTACGAGTTCGATGCCGAAGGCAACGTGACCAACCCGGGCGGCACCTACCTCGACCCGGAGGCCGCCGCTGAGGGCGCTGCTGCCGTGGCCAACCAGGGGAATAAGTAACTGACGTCTCCGTGAACACTCTTCTCGCTTTCCTCGCGGGAGTGGCAGTTGCCGCCCTCGTCGCCGTCGGAACCCTCAAGTACCGGACGCGGCGGGGGCGTAGCCGTGCGCAGGCCAAAGCCGAAGAGTCGAAGGCCCGCACGGTCAGCCAGATCCTGCATTTGGTCATCCAGGGCTCGCCGACGGGCATTACCGTCGTCGGCCGCAAGGGTGAAGTGATTCTGTCGAATGCGGCAGCGCACCACATGTCGATCGTGCATGACCGCACCTTGAATCCCGAGGTGTGGAACGTAGGCAAGAAGGTCTTCGCCGACGGCGACGCCCGCGATCTGGAGATGAACCTGAAGAACCGCTCCACCGGCAGCCGCGTCAACAACGTGAGCGCTGTGGTGCAGCCGTTGACGCTGTCGGAGACGGAGCACATCATCGTCTACTCCATGGACGAGTCGGAGAATGTGCGCATGGAATCCGCGCGACGCGATTTCGTCGCCAATGTCTCCCATGAGCTGAAAACGCCGGTGGGCGGCATGTCGCTGCTGGCGGAAGCGCTGCTCGAAGACCCCGACGACCCGGAGCTGGTGAACTACTTCGGCGAGAAACTGCTGGGCGAGGCGCACCGCATGGGCGCGATGATCGCCGATTTGATCAATTTGTCCAAGCTGCAAGGAGCCGAGGCTCTGCCGGAGATGGCGCCGGTACGGGTCGACGACATTATCGATGAGGCAGTGGAGCGCAACCAGCTCGCCGCCGACAACCACGAGATCGAGCTGAACCGCGGCGAGCGCTACGACACCCACGTCATGGGTGATAAGTCCATGTTGGTCACGGCCTTGTCCAATTTGATCTCTAATGCGATCAACTATTCGCCGAAGGGCAAGGCGGTCAGCGTCACCCAGAAGGTCGTGCGCGACTCGGTGGTGCTGATCCGCGTCACGGACCGCGGCATCGGCATTGCCCCGGAGGATCAGAAGCGCGTTTTCGAGCGTTTCTTCCGGGTGGACAAGGCGCGCTCGCGGCAAACAGGGGGCACGGGTTTGGGATTAGCCATCGTTAAACATGTGGTGGCGAATCATGGCGGTAATATCAAACTATGGTCCAGGCTCGGCACTGGATCGACGTTCACGATCGAGTTGCCGGTCTTTGCTCCGGAGAAGCTCGCTTCTGCGGTGGTACCGGAGGAGATCGCGAAGCTGGACAGCCTCGAAAACGGGGATGGGTCCGATTCGAAGCTGGCCAGGACCTCGCCGGTCGCCCGTGTGGTGGCGCGCCGGCGGGAGAAGGACCAGGACAAAGAAGGTTAGAGAAGGTTAAGGACACGCAATGACAACGACCATCCTGATTGTTGAGGATGAGGAATCGCTGGCTGATCCGCTTGCTTACCTCCTGCAGAAGGAAGGTTTTGAGGCTCTCGTCGCTGCAGACGGGCAGACCGCTCTTTCTGACTTTGCCGCGAACGACATCGATCTCGTCCTGCTGGATTTGATGTTGCCGGGCATGTCGGGCACTGACGTGTGTAAGAAGCTGCGCGCGACGTCCGATGTGCCGATCATCATGGTCACGGCGCGCGACTCGGAGATCGATAAGGTCGTCGGGTTGGAGCTCGGCGCGGATGACTACGTGACCAAACCGTATTCGACCCGCGAGCTCATCGCCCGTATCCGCGCGGTGCTGCGCCGTCGCTCTGATGTCTCCGAGCCGGAGTCGAACACGACGTCGGAGAACGTGCTGGAGGGCGGCCGCGTCCGCCTCGACGTCGAGCGTCACACGGTCTTCGTCGACGAGACTCCGGTGCCGATGCCGCTCAAGGAATTCGACCTGCTCGAGTACCTGATGCGCAACGCCGGCCGCGTGCTCACCCGCGGTCAGCTCATTGACCGGATCTGGGGTTCGGACTACGTCGGCGACACGAAGACGCTCGACGTGCACGTGAAGCGTCTGCGCACGAAGATCGAGAAGGAGCCGTCCCGCCCGGAGCAGCTCATCACTGTCCGCGGCTTGGGCTACAAATTCGAGGCGTGATGCCGCGGCGGCATCACGAATGAGCGGAGCGCGTCGCCGGGTGCACGGATTTCGCGTCCGCGGGCAGACCGGCGCGAGCTTTGCAGTGCTTTTCGACGATCGCGTACGGCTTCTCACCGATCAACTGCACCAACTCGTCCCGCATTGACTGCCACACCGGCGTGCTGTGGCCGGAATGGCAGGCGGGGTCGTTGGTGCACCACCAGTCGAAGTCCTCGCCGCCGTCGCCCCATTGGCGCCGGTCGTATTCGCCGATGGTGGTGCGCAGGATCTCCTGGCCGTCGGAACGCTCTTGCCATTCGTCTTCGCGGGAGAACGGCACCTGCCAGCACACTTCCGGCTTCGAGCCGATGATATTGCGCCCTTCCGCCATCGCCCACTGGTGCAGCGCGCAGCCGGGGCCGGTGGGGTGGCCGTGGCGGTTGGCGAAGATGCACGCGCCGTCGACAAGCGTTGTCTTTAGTGACGGTTCTTCTTCGTCGTCGTCCCATTCCAGCCATGGCTCCAGTACGACCGGGTCGCCGGCGGCGAGATAGCTGTCCACGTCGTCGGGGCGCAGCTGCCAATATTTCGCGGGCATTTCAGCGACGGCGTTGTAGAGGTCGTCGCGGTCTGTCTCGTCGGACAAGTAGGCCCCGTGGATGCAGCAGCCGACGACGGGCAGGTCTTCCGAGATACCCCGGCATTGGGGGGTGCCGAAGCGGCACGACCACGTGGATTCGAGCCACGTCAGGTCGATGCTGAAGTAGTGGTGCGGATCGTCCGGGTGGGTGAATTCGAACCATTCACGCGGAAAATCCGGTGGTAATTCGTGGCCGGCGCGGATTGATTTACCGGCGGGGGAGTTCTTCGGAAACCCAAGAAACACAGGTTGATTCACACTGCACCACGGTAGACGGTCTAGGGTTGACCCTGTGCGACTAGGTGTATTGGACGTGGGCAGCAATACTGTCCACCTTGTGGCTGTAGATGCCCGCAGTGGTGGACGTCCGACCCCCATGAGCGACTGGAAGCAATCGCTTCGTCTCGTGGAGATGTTGGATGATGACGGCGCTATCGACGACAAAGGCGTCAAGAAGCTGACGGAGGCGGTGCAAGAGGCAGCCGATCTGGCTGACAACCTCAAGTGCGAGGAATTCCTCGCCTTTGCCACTTCCGCAGTCCGCTCGGCGGCGAATTCAGACGACGTGCTCAGCCACGTGGAGAAGAAGACGGGCGTGCGCCTGAAGGTCCTCTCCGGCGAGGATGAGGCGCGCTTGACCTTCCTCGCGGCGCGCCGTTGGTACGGCTGGTCCGCCGGCCGGATCACCAACCTGGATATCGGCGGCGGTTCGCTGGAGATCTCCACCGGTACTGACGAGGTTCCCGATGTCGCCGTGTCCCTCGATTTGGGCGCTGGCCGTCTCACGCACGAGTGGTTCGAGACGGACCCGCCGGAAAAGAAAATGGTCAACACGCTGCGCGACTACATTGACGCGGAGCTGTCCGCCGTCGCGGACGATTTCCTCGACCAGGGCGAAGCAGGCTTGGCCGTGGGCACTTCGAAGACGTTCCGCACGCTGGCGCGCCTGACTGGTTCGGCCCCGTCGTCGGCAGGTCCGTACGTCAAGCGCACGCTCACCGCGCCGGGTCTGCGCCAACTGATCGCCTTCATCACCCGCATGACGGCATCGGACCGCGCCGAGTTGGAGGGCGTCAGTTCGGATCGCTCCCACCAGATCGTGGCGGGGGCCCTCGTTGCGGAAGCAACGATGCGCGCACTTAATCTTGATAAGTTAGAAATCTGTCCGTGGGCTTTGCGCGAAGGCGTGATCCTCCGACAAATCGACAAAGGTCAGAATTAAGGAGACGACGAGATGGCTGATAAGCAACTGACCGTTGCCGAGCTGATGGCCCGGGCCCAGAAAGAAAACCCGGATGCCCAGCCTCGGCGCCGTCGTCGTCGCAGCCTCGATGAGGGCGGTGTCTCCGTCGCCGAGCTGACCGGTTCGATGAAGAAGGTCGAGGTCCGCCTGGCTGATGTCAAGCACTCCTCCGTCCCGATCGACGCCGAGCCCGCAAAGCCGGCGAAGCCCACCACTCCCACTCCGGAGACCGAGAAGCCCGCGCCGAAAGTGGAGAAGGTCACCAAGGTCGAGAAGGTCGCTCCGCAGCCCACGCCGAGCACCCCTGCGGCATCGTCGGTCAAGGTCGAGCCCGCCAAGCCTGCACAGCCGAAGCCGCAGCCCACGCCGAGCACTCCTGCGGCATCGTCGGTCAAGGTCGAGCCCGCCAAGCCTGCACAGCCGCAGCCGCAGGCAGAGCCGAAGCCGCAGCCGCAGCCAGAACCGAAGCTGAAGGACCCGACCCCGACCAGCAGCAGCTTCAAGGCCGTCGCGCCGCAGCCGTCGAAGACGGAGCAGACGGGCCCGATCACCCAAGTGGTGACGTTGGATGAGACGGGTGAGGGGGACGTCGATAAGCGTGCGTCCTTGGCTGAGCCCTCCGATGCGGAAGTCACGCAGGAAAGCCCGGTGGTGCGCGACGAGCATCTGCCGGAAGAGCCCGTGCGTGCGGATGAGGTGGCCGAGGACTACGAGGAAGACGCGAGCGTCAACCCGATTCTGCTCGTGCTGCTCGTGTTCGCGGGCCTGGTCGTCGGCGTGCTGATGTTCCTTGGCTTCCAGTACCTGTGGGAGTCTTTCAGCCCGATTCTCGTGGGGCTGCTGGCGGCCGCGGTCACGGGCGGTGTGGTGCTGCTCGTGCGCGCGATGAAGACGGGCCGCGATGCGCTGACGATGACGCTGGCCGCGATTGCGGGTGCCGCAATGACATTCGGCCCGGCGGCCGTGACGGTGCTTTAAGCCCGTCGGCGCTTCGCCCCACGGTGGCCTGCTGCGGGGCTACTGTGGCACCCTTGGGTGCATGAGCACCACAATCGCAGTTATCGGTGCCGGAAATATAGGGGAAGCCCTGATTTCCGGCCTTGTCAATTCCGGCGTCAACCCGGAGACCATCACGGCGACGAACCGCACGGAAGCGCGCCGCGAGGAGCTCACGCAGCGCTACGGCGTGATCACCACCGACGACAATGTCGAGGCGGTCACGGACGCGGAGGTGTGTTTCCTGTGCGTGAAGCCGTATGCGATCGCGGAGATGATCGAGGAATTGTCGGACGCGATCGCGGCGAATGACACGTCGACGGTCCTGGTGTCCATGGCGGCGGGCGTGACCCTCGATGCGATGTCGGAGGCGGTCTCGAGCGCAGGTACGCCGCTGGCGCGCGTCATGCCCAACACGCCGATGCAGGTGGGCAAGGGCGTGTGCGTCGTCTCCTTCGGTCGCTTCGTGGAAGAAGACCAGCGGGAGCTCGTCACGGATCTGCTGGGAGCTACCGGCGAGGTCGTCGTCGTTCCCGAGAAGCTTATCGATGCCGCATCTGCCATCTCCGGCTCCGGCCCCGCCTATTTCTTCATGATCGCGGAAGCACTTGTGGATTCGGCTGTCAGCCTTGGTTTGCCCCGTGAGACCGCCACGGCATTGGCGACTGCCACGGCTGAGGGTGCTGGTGCCATGCTTGCACACTCGGGCAAGACGCCGGTGGAGCTGCGCGCGAGCGTGAGTTCCCCGGCGGGCACCACGGTGGCGGCGATCCGCGAGCTGGAGGAGTCCGGCGTGCGCGGGGCGTTCTACCGCGCGACCGAAGCTGCGGCATCGCGCGCCGGAGAGATCGGCAAGTAGCAAGTAGTGCGACTCGCCGGAAAATTTTTCGGCGCGGTGCCCGAGAAGCTATTTGTGCTGGCAGTGCAATTAGCGACACCTGTGAGCCGAGAAAGAACTGTGAAGAAAGTTAAAGTTTTCCGGCTTTTGAGTCGCATGTGACACGGGTTTCACGCTAGGCTGTTCTCGGCACGTGCGTGTACGTCCTGTGGGAGGGGAAGCCTACAGCGCGCCACAGTGCTGGAGGTTGATTAAACACATGGCAAATGAAGATAAAGGCAAGTTCCTGACCGTGGCCGAAGTCGCGGAAATCATGCGCGTTTCCAAGATGACGGTGTACCGCCTCGTTCACTCCGGTGAATTGCCGGCAGTGCGCGTGGGTCGCTCGTTCCGCGTAAACGAGACGGCTGTCAGCGAATACCTCGAATCCTCCGTCTACGACGTGGGATAAGCCCGTTATTTAGGGCTCATTTGCGGCGGTCCGCGCCGATACCTGAATAATCGACCAGTCCTCGTGACGGCACTTTTTGAAAGTGCAGGTCACGAGGTTTTCCCAGGTTTAGCCTCGGGATGATTGGTTGATTTTTCACGGCATCGGGTGTGGGCCGCTGTTTTTGTGTGCCTTAAGGTGCGAACGGGGAGTCAGGATGGGCCAGATTTTTGGTTTCGCCCAGCGACGACGGTAGAATTTTCGCAGTATTCGTGCCGCGCACTGAACCACCCCGGGCAATTCGCCCGAGGCAGGATCGGTCCGAACCCGGGAGTGCACCCTGGGGCGCGCCGCTGAACACGATGTTTCAGCCGGCGGATGCGGTAGGGAACTGTACGTACGACAGACGAAAAGTGAGGAAACCTGATGGGTTCTGTGATCAAGAAGCGCCGCAAGCGTATGTCCAAGAAGAAGCACCGCAAGATGCTTCGCCGTACCCGCGTTCAGCGTCGTAAGCTGGGCAAGTAAACCACGCCCAGAATAAAAGCGCCCGAGCTACTCCCTTTAAACCGGGGAGAAGGATCGGGCGCTTTTTCTTATCGTTTGGAACGGCGGCGCCAGAAGAACGCGCCAGCGGCGCCAGTGGCGAGTCCCGCGGGCAGCACCCAGCTGAACAGCAGACGGCGAACGGGGCGGTAGTCGCGGATGAGCCAGCCGTGCTTTTCGGCGTGCTTGCGCAGCTTGCTGTCCGGGTTGATCGCCACCGGCGTGCCCACCATGGAGAGCATGGGAATGTCGTTGGCGGAATCGGAATAAGCGGTGCACTCGGCCAGATCGAGGCCTTGAATGGCAGCGAGTGCCGCCACAGCGTGGGCCTTGCCGGGGCCGTGGAGGATGTCACCGACGAGACGGCCGGTGAATTTCCCGTCCTTTTCTTCGGCGACGGTGCCCAGCGCACCGGTAAAGCCCATCCGCACGGCGAGGAACTGGCCGATCTGCACTGGGGTGGCGGAGACGAGCCAGACCTGTTCGCCGGCGGCGATGTGCATTCCGGCGAGCTCCCGGGTGCCGGCGTACGTGCGGTCGATCAGGCGGTCGTCGACGATGTCGCTGCACATTTCCTTCAGCGCGTCGACTTCCTGGCCTTTGACGAAGTTGAGCGCCATTTCGCGGCCTGAGCCCATGGCATCAGGCAGCTCCGAACCGAAGACGCGGTACTGGACCTGCGCGACGAGGTATGGGAAGATCTCGCCCAAGCTCAAGAATTTGCGGCGGAACAACTCGAAGCCGAGCAGGATCAGCGAGGAACCCTGGATCAGGGTGTTGTCCACATCGAAGAAGGCGGCGGCGCTCGTGTGCTGCGGAATGTCGGGGTCCGGCGGGGTCAGCCGCATGCCGCCGGCATTCGCCGCGGCGCCGGACACAGAATCGACGCCCGTGGCGAACTGCTCGATGCCGATCCCGAAGGTCTCCTGGATCGCTGCTTCGGCGGCGGCTTCACCGGCGGCGCGCTGGTGGTCGTCGTCGATAGGCGGTAGCGCAGTTTCCTCGATGAAGCGGCGCAGATTGCCCCGTGAAATGGACCATTGAGCGAGGTAATCGCGGCCGGGGAGGGAACCGTTGTCGGGGCTCACGGCGGGGTGGTCTCCTTTGGAAGGGGGTGCGGGACAGGTAGCCTGATTAACCATCGTAAGCCTTCGCAGATGCGCATCGACGAGAAGGAGCCCCATATATGTCACGCGGCGATACAGAACCCCAGTTGGTGGAAGTGATGGTCCGACAGACCTGCGGTTCATGCGCGCGCGTGGTGGGGCAGATCACCCCTGTCGTGAGTGCCGCCGGGGCACGGCTGGTGACGGTAGACGTGGACACCGATGACGAACTCGCGCTCGAGTACGGCGACCGGGTGCCGGTGATCGTTGTCGACGGCGAGGAATTCGCCTGTTGGGAAGTGGATAATGACGAGCTTGCCGCGGAGCTGGAAGCACACCGCGGGTGACCCCGGAACGGCTGGGCGTTTGTGACCTGGTTGGATGCCGGGGGTAGTCTTTGGGTTGACTTGTGGCACGGTGCCTTTGCGCCGGATGCCCCAGTGAGCTGGTCTGGAGGAAGTTTTCGTGAGTGTTCTCGTGGTGGGCATGTCCCATCGCTCGGCGCCCGTTGCGCTGCTGGAGCGGCTGAGCATGGACGACGCCGTGCAGAACGAGGCCGGCGAGGTTTTCACGCAGCAGCCGAGCCTGTCTGAGGCGATGATCATCTCCACGTGCAACCGGCTCGAGGTGTACGCGGTCACGAATGCCTTTCACACGGGAGTCAACGACGTGCTGCGCGTGCTGGAGCGCTTCTCCGGCGTGGACGTCGCTGAGCTGCGCGGCTACCTGTACGTCCGCTACGCCGATGCCGCCGCCGAGCACCTCATGCGGGTCGCTTCCGGCCTGGACTCCATGGTGGTCGGGGAGCAGCAGATCATCGGGCAGGTGCGCGCTGCTTACCAAGATGCGGCGGAGCGCGGCACGATCGGCCCGGCGCTTCATGCGCTGGCGCAGTCGGCGCTGCACACCGGCAAGCGCATCCACACCGAGACGGCGATCGACGATGCCGGGGCGTCCATGGTGACCTTCGCACTCGATGAGGCGATGAAGGCGATGGGCGCGGATACCCTCGAGGGGAAAACGGCGCTCGTGCTCGGCGCAGGCGCGATGTCGTCGCTCGCGGCGACGAACCTGGGTAAGCGTGGCGTGAGCCGGCTCATCCTGGCTAACCGCACACGCTCCCGCGCGGAGCGCCTCGCTGAGCACGCGCGCGAGGCAGGCGTGGCCGCGGAGGTGGTCGATTTCTCGGCGCGGGCGGGCGCGTTGTCGCGCGTGGATATCGCTGTCTCCGCCACGGCGAGCGACGGTTTCACGCTCACGGCTGAAGACATTTCAGGTCCGACGACACTGGTGGACTTGTCGCTGCCACGCGATATCGACGACGCGGTGGAGAATCTGGACGGCGTCACCTTGATCAATATCGAGGCTTTGCACGCGAAGCTCGCAGACGGCGATGTCAATCCGGGCTCGACGGAGGAAGGCAGCGTAGCGCGCCGCCGCGCGGAGGAGATCGTCGCGCAGGAGATCGCCAATTTCAGCGGCGAGCAGCGAGTGCGCGATGTCGCGCCGATGGTCAAGCAGCTGCGCGTCAATGCGTCGCAGACCGCGAAGGCGGAGCTGGATCGGTTGCGCTCGCGTTTGCCGCAGCTCGACGAGGACGAATTCGAAGAGGTCTCCCGCACGGTCAAGCGCGTGGTGGACAAGCTCCTTCACCAGCCGACAGTGAAGATCAAGGAGCTCGCGGCGTCGCCCGATGAGGTCAGCTACGAGATCGCCATCGAGGAATTATTCGGGCTCACCGGCGGCAAAGACACGACGACAGGGTTAGCCGGAGGCGACGCGACCGGTATCAAGTCCGCGGGCAGATTCGAGAAGAATTCGCTGTCCGGGTTCTGCGAGAAAGGAAACGAGCAGTGACGAACGCGAACGAGACCACGGTTGAGAAAGACAACGCTGGGCAGCGGATATTGCGCGTGGCCACGCGTGGTTCCAAGCTCGCGCAGACCCAAGCGGGGCACATGCGCGATGCGCTTATCGACGCCGGGTACCCCGCCGAGCTCACCATCGTCACCACCGCGGGTGATCTGAGCCAGGCGCCGGTGGAGCGCATCGGTGTCGGTGTGTTCACCACGGCGATCCGACAGGCGGTATTCGATAACGAGGCGGACGTGGCCGTCCACTCGTTCAAGGACTTGCCGACGGCGGATGAGCCGCGCACGCACCTGGTGATTCCGGCACGCGAGGATCGTCGTGAAGCGTTGATTGCTCGCGACGGGATGACGCTTGCGGACCTGCCGGAGGGTGCGAAGGTGGGCACGTCTGCGCCGCGGCGTATTTCCCAGCTCAAGGCGATGCGCCCGGACCTGGATATCCACCCGTTGCGCGGCAATATCGATTCGCGCATGGGACGTGTCACCAGCGGTGAGCTCGACGCAGTGGTGTTGGCCTTCGCGGGTCTGACCCGAGTGGGACTGGGCGGAAAAGCCACGCAGGTCTTCGACCCGGCAGAGTTCATGCCGGCGCCAGCCCAGGGTGCGTTGGCTGTGGAGTGCAGGGCAGACGACGAGTACGCGAGGGCGGCCGTCGATAAGCTTGTCAGTGCTCAGGACACGAAATGCGCGATGGCCGAGCGGACGGTGCTCGCTGAGCTCGAGGCGGGCTGCACAGCGCCGGTCGCTTCGAGTGCGACGATCGATAGGGAGCTGATCACCCTGCGTGGCGGCGTATTCGCGTTGGACGGTTCCGCGCAGCTCGTCGAGGAAGCAACGGGCACCGACCCGGTCGAGCTCGGCCGCGAGGTGGCGAAAAAGCTTTTCGACGGTGGCGCGGCCCGCTTCCTCTAAACGCCGTTTCCCGCGGTAATTTCTTGAAATCGCGCTACTAAATTAAGGTGTAGTTACCATACGCCGTCAGCGCCGCTTCCCATCTGGTCCCCCTTGCGTGTTTCCGGGGGTCTCAAGCAGGCGCGATGCGCACCTTTGTAAGTAAGAATTGTCGCGATCTGCCTAGAAAAGATTTGAGTCAATGACGAGTGCTGCCATGCCGCTTTCCGCGGACGAAAACGCGTCTGCAACCTCTGTGGAGGTGAACGTGCCGAAGGGGAAAGTGATTTTCGTCGGTGCAGGTCCGGGCAACCCGGATTTGCTCACTATTCGCGCCCGCGAAGTTCTCGAGCGCAATGCCGTCGCAGTGGTCGACCCGGACGTCTCCGCCGGTGTGCGGGAGGTCGTCGGTGCCGGCCTGCCCGTGCCGGAAGACAAGCGGAAGGCCGCGGAGAAGGCCTACGAGGAAATGTGCGCGAAGGCGAAGGAAGCGGGAGCCCGACGCAAGCCGCCGCGCCCGGCGGGCCCGACGGCCGCGGAACTCAGCGATGCCGCGCCGCAGGGCGAAGGCATTGTCGCCCCGCTGGAAACCGCGCTGGGTGAGGCAGCTGCCGCCATCGACCGCGGGGAAGCGGGCGACGGCGATGTGATCCGCCTCGTGGCGGGCAACCCGCTGACCCGCAACGCGATCATGGAGGAGATCTCCGCCGTGGCCGCCGCCGGCCTGGAATTCCAGGTCGTGCCGGGCATGTCCCTGCCGTCGACTGTCCCGTCTTTCGCTGGCATCGGTCTCGGTTCCACGTACACCGAAGCCGACCTGGGCAATGAGCCGGTGGACTGGGACGGCCTGGCTGCCGCTCCGCAGCCGCTGGTTCTCCAGGGCGAGGCCCGCCACCTGCCGGTCATCGCCGATGAGCTCACCGCGCGCGGATATGCGCCGTCGACGCCGTTGACCGTCACTGTCAACGGCACGACGCGCCTGCAGCGCACATTCGACGCGACGCTGGGGACAGTGGGCAAGCTCGACGCGGACCTGGACGGCACTCTCGTGGTCACCATCGGCACCGCCGTGGACGACCGCTCGAAGTACTCCTGGTGGGAGAACCGCCCGCTGTACGGCTGGCGCGTGCTCGTCCCGCGTGCAAAGGAGCAGGCGGGGCCGATGAATGCCCGCCTGACCTCCTACGGCGCGATCCCGCAATCCGTGCCGACGATCTCGATGGAAGCCCCGCGCAACCCGGCCCAGATGGACCGTGCGATCAAGGGCATCGTCGAGGGCCGCTACCAGTGGATCGTGTTCACGTCCGTCAACGGCGTGAATGCCGTGTGGGACAAATTCGAGGAGCTGGGCTTGGACGCGCGCTCGTTCGCGGGCGTGCACCTCGCGGCAGTGGGCGGCAAGACCGCCGACGCGATCCGCGCCCGCGGCATGTTCCCGGAGCTGCTCCCGCACCGCACGAAGCAGAACGCACAGGGGCTCGTGGATGTCTTCCCGGAGTACGTCGAGGAGATCGACCCGGTGGGACGCGTGCTGCTGCCGCGCGCCGATATCGGCACCGATGTGCTTGTCGACGGCCTGCTGGAGAAGGGCTGGGAGGTCGACGACGTGGTCGCCTACCGCACTGTCCGTGCCGCGCCGCCCGCACCGGAAGTGCGCGACATGATCAAGACCGGCGGCTTTGACGCCGTCTGCTTCACCTCGGCATCCACGGTGAAGAACCTCGTGGGTATCGCGGGCAAGCCGCACGCGCGCACGATCATCGCGTGCATCGGCCCGATGGCCGCGGCGGAGGCGAAGGAGCAGGGGCTGCGTGTCGATGTCGTGCCCGAGGTCGCTGACGTGCCCTCGCTTGTCGACGCTTTGGCCGAGCATGTCGCCGGACTCCGCGCCGCCGGCCAGCTGCCGCCGCCGCGTAAGAAGCGTCGCTCGCGCCGTTCCTAAAACTGCATTCGGGCAGCCATTTTTGCCTGCACCCCGAAGTTCCTAATATGGGGTGCGTGTCTGATTCAGCTTTGAACCCCCAGAATGCTGGTCCCGTGCGTCGTCCGCGCCGACTGCGCCGCAGCCCCGTGATCCGCGCGATGGTCGCCGAGACCCAGCTGCACCCGACGGATTTCATCCTGCCGCTGTTCATCGCCGACGATTTGGGCGAACACGGCGAGCGCCGTGAGATCCCCTCGATGCCGGGCGTGTACCAGCACAGCATGGACTCCCTGGTGGAGATCTGCCGCGAAGCAGTCGACCTCGGCGTCCCGTGCGTGGACCTGTTCGGTGTGCCGCTCGACGAGGACAAGGACGCGGAAGGCTCCCAGGCCTGGGCTGCTGACGGCATTTTGAACCGTGCCCTTGCCCGCCTGCGCGCAGAATTCGGCGAGGACCTGCTGATCATGGCCGACACCTGCCTGGACGAATTCACCGACCACGGCCACTGCGGCGTCGTTGTCACCGACGCCCACGGCAACGATGTGGTGGATAACGACTCCACGCTGCCGCTCTACGCCAAGATGGCGGTCTCGCAGGCGGAAGCCGGCGCGCACATTGTCAGCCCCTCGGGAATGATGGACGGCCAGATCGAGGTCATCCGTGAAGCACTCGATAGCGCTGGATTCCAGGACGTGGCCATCATGGCCTATTCCGCGAAATACGCTTCGGCCTTCTTCGGGCCGTTCCGCGATGCCGTCGGCTCGTCTCTCGTCGGCGACCGCCGCACCTACCAGCAGGACCCGGCGAATATTCGCGAGTCCCTGCTCGAGGTGGAACTCGACCTTGCGGAAGGCACGGACTTCGTCATGGTCAAGCCCGCCCTGCCGTACCTGGACGTGCTGGCCAAGATCGCGGAGATGTCCCCTGTGCCAGTGGCGGCCTACCAGGTATCCGGCGAGTACGCGATGATCCAAGCCGCCGGCGCCAACGGGTGGACTGACCGCGATGCCACCATGATGGAGGCGCTCATGTCCATCAAGCGCGCTGGTGCCGACCAGATCTTCACCTACTTCGCCCTCGACGCGGCACGCATTCTCACTGGCCGCGAGGACAAGGCGGGGCAGCGATGACCGTTCCTAATCCCGGAATGATGCCGGTGGGAAATGCGGGGGACGACGGGGCGTCGACAAGCGGAAAGCGTGACGCGCACGACCCGCACAAACCCCCGGAGGCCGTGCGCTACCTGCTTCTTGCGTGGGCGGTCATGATCGGCGCCGAGCTTGTGCATCAACTCTTCGGCGTGGCCATGGCGCTGCTTGATCCGACGGCGCTGATGGAATCCGCGCGCGAGGCGAATAAGACCGTCGGTGGCGCGGAAGCCGTGAGCGACGGCCAAGTCAAGCTGATCGTCTACATCGCGATCGTGTTGATGGGGCTGTTCGCGCTCGCCGTTGTTTTGCTGCTTGCGCTGGCGCTGAAAGCGATCGCGCGGCGGAAGAAATGGGCCCAGAATGCCGCCATGCTGCTGATGGTGTTCTCCGGCTTTTTCCTGCTGCGCATGATCACCGTCTTTCTCGTCGTCGGCGCGCATACCGACGGGATTCCTACTGCGGTGGTGGCGCTTGACGGCATCATCCAGATCATCGCCGGTGTCGCCGGAATCTGCGGCCTCATCTTCGCCCAGCAGGACGAAGCCAAGAAGTGGATTGCCAAGCAAGATGCTAAAGGCGGACGCGGCCATCATAATGATTCCAGTCCTGTTTGAACCTGATCGGAAGTCACACGACCATGGCCGGAATGTTCCCCACGATGCTCAGCCACCCGGACGACGCCAACCGTCGCAGCTCTGCCGGGCAGGCTGGCGATGAATGGCCGCGGCCGCTACAGATCGGCTTCTACCTGATCTGCGCCGCGGCTGTACTCATGTTGCTCAGCGCAATGACCTTGCTCAGCCAGGGCCTTCCCGACGGGATCGACGAATCCCTGCGCGGGTATTTCATGACCAATATGCGCGTCGCTGCTTTCGGCAACATCATCTTGGCCGTGCTGCTGGTCTCCGCCGCGTCATTCTTCCGCCAGGGCAGCCGTTCCGCGCGCCGCTGGGCCAGCGTGTTCATCGGCTTGGCGCTCTTTCTCAACCTGGCCGCATTTTTGACGAAGGTTCTCTCGCTCTGGGCGGCCATGTCCATCGTCATTGTGCTGGCTTTCGGCCTGTTCTTCACCTTCCGGCCGGACTCCAACGCGTTCGTGGATAAGATGAGCCCGCGATTTTAATGTCGCTCTGCGAGCCTGCAACGCGGGGTTGGGGAGCGAACAGTATTGACCGACTAAAGACCAATTGTTCATGGCCGAGCACGGAAAGGGGTGAGACGACATGGCACATAGCGAAGACGACATCCGCGACCCGGACACCAGCGGATATTTAGGCAAGGAATCGATCCGCCAGACAGCGGAAAATGCCGAAATTGCGGCGAATACCAGCACGATCGGCCCAGGCTCGGACAGCTCCGACCGCGATGAGGAGTGCAACACCGACGGTTCCGAAAACTCCGACGACTCAGACAACGCCGATAACGCCGAGACTTCCGGCGACGGGGAGCAGGACAACGCTGAAGAGAGCGGGGACTCCGCTACTGCCGATGACTCGGACGCGGCGTCTGCCCCGGCGGAGCCGGAGGAAGCGACCGGCAACTATGAAGTCGCTGAAGGGATCGATTCCGCCGATTCATCGGAGTCGAGCGCGCTGGGCCGCTCCATCGAGGACGCACACGAGGCCGCGCGCAAGGCGGGCTTCGCCATCGGCGACGAGCCGGACAGCACGGACCACTCTGGGTGGGCGGCTGTCGGTATCGGTGACCTGCCCGACCGCCCGCACGTCTCCTACTCCTTCCTGCTCGAGGACCTTCCTGATGTTCCGGATGTGAACGAAGTCGAAGAAGCGGTGGAGGAACTCGACGGAGTCCAGTGCCGCATCGTCTACCCCAGTTCCACCGCGTGGGTGACGGCGCCGGACACGATGAGCCCCATGGTGATCCTGGAGGCCTTCGCCGCCCAAGGAATCTCGGCGACGATGTCGGAAACGTCCCTGCTGCGTTACGCGGCGCGGGCGCAGACAGCCGAGCACCATACCCGCCGCAAGCCGGTAAAGGACATGCCCAGCCGCATGCGCCGGCGCCGCCGCCTGGCCGCCCGCTCGATGGATAAGGCGCGCCGGGCAGGGTACGGCCAGCCCCGGCAGGAGCACAAGCACGACGACGTGCTGTACACCGCCCGCGACCTGGTCACCCCGGCGCGCATGTGGTTGGCGCTGGTGCTCACCATTCCGGTGCTGGTGATGGCGTATTTCGAGCCGGCGCAATTCGACGGCTGGCAGTGGGTGTCGCTGGCGTTGGCCACCCCGGTGGTCACGTGGTGCGCGTTGCCGTTCCACCGCGCGATGCTAGGCGGTGTGCGGCGCGGCATCGCGGCGCTTGACGGCGCGAGTTCGACCGCGGCGATCATCGCGTATGTGTGGTCTGCCGCCGTCATCGCATTCGCTCCGACGGGCCACCGCGGCTGGCATTCCACATTCTCCTGGTTCGCTTTCGCGCCGGGCACGGCCGATGGTCCGGAACTCTTTCTCGACGTCGCCTGCGGCATCACGACGCTGCTGCTCATCGGGCGGCGGTACTCGATCCGCGCGCGCAGATTGCTTATCGACGAACTCACCGACGCCACTGTCTCTCCCGACACTGAGTACACGCGCATTAGCAAAAAGCGCGGCGGCGCGGACTGTGCCGAGGAGATGATCCCGGTCGCGGAGATCAACCGCGGCGATGACATTGTCGTGCACGCGGGGGAGACCATCCCGGTGGACGGCAAGATCATGGGCGGCCGTGCACTGTTGCAGCCGGGCTTGATCGACATGCACGAGCCGATGGACGTCAAGGTTGGTTCGGTCGTTTACTCCGGCTCGGTGATCCGCGAGGGCGAGATCAAGGTTCGCGCGCAGCGCACCGGCCACGCCACCCGTTGGCAGGCAGTGCACCACTGGCTGACCGATGTGGAGCGCCGCCAGCGCCACGCGTCCGTGCAGTACGCCCGTGCCGCGGCACTGCTTTTGCCGGTGGCGATGACGGTGGCGTTCTTCAGCTTTATCTTGTGGGGCCTGATCGCCCGGGATTACAACGCCGCGTTGCGCACCGCTTTGGCGGTGCTGTCTGGTGTCGCCCCGCCGGCGCTCGCCCTGTCGCCGGCTCTGGCGCTGCGTTTGGGCGTGGAATCGGCCGCACGTCACGGCATTCTCGTACGCGACGGCGAGACGCTGCGAGCCCTGGAAGACGTGGACACAGTCGTGTTCAATCGCGTGGGCACGCTGGCGGAACCGAAGATGTTCATCGAATCCGTCACGGCGTTGGAGGGGGAGAGCGAGGAAATGGTGCTGCGCATCGCCGGTGCGCTGTCCATGGAGTCATCCCACCCGGCGTCCCGCGCTTTGGTGCACGGGGCGCGTGAAGCTCGCTCCCAGTCGGATGACGACCCACATATGCCTGTTCGCTACGAACTGGTGAGCATGGACCAGCACCCCAGCGGCGACATGACGGGCAGGATCTCGATGATCTATGTCGACGAGGAAGGCCATGAGACTGCCACCCAGGTGGATGCGCAGCTGTGGCGTCCGGTGAACTTGTCCAACCTGCACGGTGCTCTGGCGGTGGCGGCCACATCCGGCGGCACCCCGGTGGTGGTGAGTTGGAGGGGAAAGAACCGTGGAGTGATCACGCTGTTCGATCCGTTCAAGGATGACGCCGATGCTGCTGTCATGGCCCTGGAATCACGCGGTCTGGAGACGGTGATGCTCACACGCGACACGTATCCCGTCGCGCGCCGCTACGCCGATTACCTGGGTGTGTCCACGGTGCTGGCCGGCATCATGCACGACCGCAAGCCGGGCGCGATCCGCAATCTCCGCGCCGGCGGTGCGCGCGTGGCCGCGGTCGGCGACAACACCATTACGGAAGCGCTGCGGGCGGCGAATGTCAGTTTGATGTACGCCACCGCCGACGATATTGAGACCGGTCAGCAGCGCCGCCGCAAGCTGTCTGCGGTCCTGTTGCGCAACGACGTCATGGCGGTGCCGCAGTTGATCGTTCACGCGCAGCGCGTCGGCGCGATCATCGACAGGAACCAGATTCTGGCGTGGAGTTACAACATCGCGGTGCTCGTTGCCGCGGTGGCCGGTGTGATCCCGCCGATCGTTGCGACGGTGCTCATGCTCGGTGCCTCCTTGCTCATCGAAGTGCTGTCGATGCGTGCGCGACGTTTCCCCCGGATCAACCGGTTGTGACACCTGTGGCACCGATGGGCCACAATGGACTGCATGACCCGACGTGAGCTGAATCAAGCCCCCATTGTGGAGGCCGCTTATGGCCGCACGCCGTCGCGAACCCCGGTGTGGTTCATGCGGCAGGCTGGCCGTTCCCTACCGGAATACCGTAAGGCCCGCGAAGGCATCGCCATGCTGGACTCGTGCTTCATGCCGGAGCTGCTCGCGGAGATCACGCTGCAGCCGGTGCGCCGCCACGATGTGGATGCGGCGATTCTGTTCTCCGATATCGTCGTGCCGCTCAAGGCTGCCGGCGTGGACGTGGAGATCGTGCCGGGCCGCGGCCCGGTGATGGGCACACCCATCCGTACGAAGGAGGATGTAGCCAACCTGCCGGTCCTCGACCACGAGGTCGATGAGGTCGCCCAGGGCATCAGCCACATTCTCGACGAGCTGAACGACCCCCAGGCGCTCATCGGCTTCGTCGGCGCGCCGTTCACATTGGCCAGCTACCTCGTCGAGGGCGGGCCGAGCAAGAACCACGAGAAGACCAAAGCCATGATGCACGGCGACCCGGACACGTGGCACGAGCTGATGCGCCGCCTGGTTCCCACCATCACGGCTTTCTTGCGCACCCAGGTCACCGCGGGCATCGACGCGATGCAGCTCTTCGATTCCTGGGCTGGCTTCCTCACCGAGGCCGATTACCGCCGCCACGTGCTGCCGTATTCCACGGAGATCCTGGAGACGGTCGCGGGCGAGATCCCGCGCATTCACTTCGGCGTGTCCACGGGCGAGCTGCTCGGCGCCATGTCGGAGGCAGGGAGCGAGGTCATGGGCGTCGATTGGCGTGTTCCGCTCGACCGCGCCGCGGAGCGTTTCGCCTCGCCGCGCGTGCTGCAGGGAAACCTCGATCCGGCGATGCTCTTCGCCGGTGCGGACGTCGTCCGTGAGGAGGTCGCGCGGATCAAGGCCGAGGCCACTCGCGCGATCGAGGCTGGCACCGCCACGGGCCATATCTTCAACCTCGGCCACGGCGTGCTGCCCACCACTGATGCTGAGGCCATCACCGAAGCTGTGCGCATTATTCACGAGGAGAGCTAATGAAAATCGCCATTATCGGCGCAGGACTCGCTGGACTCACCGCCGCCTACGAACTCCGCGGTACGGATGCGAAGGTCGACGTCTACGAAGCCACCGACCGGATCGGTGGCAAGCTGCACACCGTCGCCTTCGAGGGCGGACCGACGGACATGGGCGCCGAAGCGTTCATGGCGCGGCGCCAAGACGCAGTGGATTTCTTCACCGAGCTCGGCCTGAAAGATTCGCTCGTGGAGCCGTCCGGCCTGCGTTCACTCGTGTGGGTCGACGGGCAAGCGCGCCAGCTTCCCACCGCCGGAATCATGGGAATCCCGGGGCGCTCGGAGAGCGTCGCGCATCTCGTGTCCGACGAAACAGCGAAGCTTATCGACGAAGAATCCTCCCGCCCCGGCTTCACCTGGCCCGCGGAAGGTGACCTGAATGTCGGCGCGCTAGTGCGTGAGCGCTACGGCGACGAGGTGGTGGACAATATCGTGTCTGCGCTGCTCGGCGGAGTGTATTCCTGCACAGCCGACGATCTTGGCGTGCGTGCGACGATCCCGCAGCTGGCCGCTGAATTCGACCGCCTCGCTGCCAAATCGGAGGACCGCACCGTCCACCTGTCCACCGCGGTGCAGAACTTGGAAGAACAGCAGGCCCGAAAGCGTAAGGAGCTGCCCACCGGCCACGGTGCCGTGTTCAACGCCTTCCGCGACGGCTATCAGGAGGTCTACGAGGCCCTGGCGGAGAAATCCGGTGCGGATATCTACATCGACGCGTTCATCTCCGCGATCGACCGGGTCGAAACTGGCTTCCGCCTCAAAGGCGGCCAGGACACCGTCTACGACCACGTGATCCTCGCGGTCCCGGCACCGACGGCAGCTCTCTTGCTCAAGCAGGTCGCACCGGAGGTATCCACGACGCTGTCTGGAGTGAAGCTAGCTAATTCCGTCGTGGTGGGCATGCGCTTTGCCACCGACGAAGGCCTGCCGGAAAACTCCGGGGTCCTCGTGGCCACAGGTGCCGGGGACGTGAAAACCAAGGCGTTCACCTTCTCGTCGCGCAAGTGGCCGCACCTTGCAGAGCGCGGCGGCGCGCTCGTCCGGGCGAGCTTCGGACGCTTCGGCGACGACATCGCCATCCGCGCCGATGAGGACGACCTCGTTGATTGGGCACTCGACGACCTTGCCACCATCACCGGTTTCGACGGCCGCGAAGCAGGACTGGAGGAAATCTACGTCCAGCGCTGGTTCGGCGGTCTCCCACGCTTCGATGAGGAGCATGTGCAGGTGGTGGCGGACGTCGATAAGCAGCTTGCTGATGTCGACGGAATCTCCGCCACCGGTGCCTGGGCCGGTGGAGTCGGCGTGCCCGCGGTGATCGCGCACGCGCGCAAGGTGGCGCAGGCGCTGGCGCGCTGACACTTCGCGGCATCGACGCGGTAGGTTAATGAACCATGTCGTCGACCAGCAACGAAGAACACCAGCCGATACCGGGACACGAACCAGCTGATCAGCCAGCGGATCAGCCTGCAAATCAGCCCACCGGCGGTGAGCCTGCCGCCAACGAAGCGGAACGCGAATGGTGGGAAGAACCCGGCATGCCGTGGAATTCCAAGCCCACCAAAGAGGACTACTGGTGCCTGGGCTGGTTCGGCTTCGTCGGCATCTTCGGCCTGGCGCTGATCCCGCTGCGCGCGTGGCTACTGGGCCTGGAGCCGCCGATCCTGCTGGCGCTGACCGGCTCCCGCATCGGCGCCGCGTCCACGGGTGCGCTCGCCTCGATCGGGGAGGCCTCAGGCTGGATCTGGTACGTGCTCATTGGCTCGCTCATGGCGATCAAATTCGACTGGGTTTACTGGTGGGCCGGCAAGCTCTGGGGCCGCGGCATGCTCGACGTGCAGGCGGAGAATTCCCCGCGCATGGGCAAGAATATCGACCGGGTTGAACGCTGGTTCCACAAACTCGGCTGGCTGGCCATCTTCCTCGCCTACCTGCCCATTCCGCTGCCGATCAAATTCGTCGTGCTCGTTCTCACCGGGGCGACGGGCATGTCGTGGCAGAAGATGCTCCTCCTCGACTTTTTGTCCAAGGCCGCGTGGACGCTGCTGTACTTCTGGCTCGGTTGGATGATCGGCGACCCCGTCGTCTACGTGCTCGAACAGTACGCGAAGGTGGCCAACTGGATCGCGATCGGCCTGCTGATCTTCGTCTTCATCGGCATCTTCCGCCGCCAGTCGAAGAACGAGTCGAAGGCCTAGCCGGGGTCGCGCTACCGGCTCGCGGCGGTGGGAGAGGTGCCGGCGCGTTCGAGGACCTCGTCGTGGAGATAGATGCGGATGAGGTTCAGGACGTCTTCGTCCTTGGCGCCGGCGATCGCGTCCGCAATATTCGTCACCGAGTCATCGGGGGACATGTTCAACTCGGCGGCGATGCGGCGGTCGAGGGAGCGTTCGGTACGTGTCGGCTGGTGGGCGCGGGCGGTGCTGACCCAGTAGACGGTCATGGACAGCACTGAGGCGGCAACCGAAGAAATCAGCATGCCGACCCACGCTTTGACCCCGAAGTGCGTGAAGCCTAGCGTCATCGCGCCGGCGAGCAGCGAAGGGAAGACGAGCATCTTCTGCGAAGTGAAAAGTGCCGGGATCTTGCCCAGCACCACGTCGCGGACGAGCGCGCCGCCTGTGGAGGTGATCACGGCGAGCAGGAGAGCGGCGATCCACGACAGATCGTTGACGATCGCGTGGGTCGCGCCCACCACCGACCAGACGCCGACAGTGACCACGTCGAGGTAGAAGCGGACTTGGTCCCACAGCGCGCCCTCAATCTGGATGAAAAAGGCGATCGCGGCGCCAATGACCGCGATGATGAGATACCAGGGGGATTGGAGGGCGGCAGCCGGACCGTTGCTGAGCAAGCAGTCGCGGATGAGGCCGCCGGCGAGGGAAGAGATCAAGGCGATGAAGCCGAAACCGACCACATCGAAGTTCATGTTCTTGGCCACAGACCCGCCGACCATCGCGGCGAGTAGGACACCGGTGTATTCGAGGATGTAATAAAAAGTGCCGAAGTCATTCACCCCGGCGATCCTAAAAGACCGCCGGGGACCTAGCTACAGATGCAGCTGGACCTGCCGTGCACCGTCCTGGGCGCTCGTTGCGTAGATCGTGGGCACAGGGAAACCGTCGGAACGTGTGGCGTCCCCCGCGGCAGCTGCGATGGAGTGAGCACGGTCGGAGGGGCAGAGGGCGACGAGCAGGTAATCACCCCAGGACGCACCGAGCCGCAAGGCTGTATCCATGTGCAGGGGACTCTCTTTCTAGTTGTCGGAAGTGATGGCCCGCACCGACCACCCCACCTCGAGCGCCCCGCCGGGGTCGAGGACGGCGAGGTCCTCGCCGGTGTTCAGTGCATTCGGGGGAGCGGTCATCGGCTCCACTGCCAGGTGCCGCTGCGGCGAGGTGAACAGCTGGGTCCACGGCAGATTGGGGGTGGCTTCGAGCTCAACGCCAGTGCCGGAGGCGTCGATAAGCCGGGCGAGGTGGGGGCGGTAGAGGGGGTCGTAGCCGGCGTCGTCAAGCAGTGTGCCCCGCATGGGGATGGGGCTGTGCGGCCAGGGCTCGCGGGCCCCGGCGGGAATGAGGCGCTCGTTCACCGGCTGACGCTCGGCGATGGTGTGGTGCAGGGTGCATGCGTCGAGGGGTGCGCCTTGCGCATCCAGGTAGGTGTGCACGCCGAGCGCGCATGGCGCGGGTTCGTCGGCGAGGTTCACCGCGGTCATGGCCGCCTCAAGCCCGGAATCGGTGAGCGCGTAGTGCACGCTGAGCTCGATCGGCCACGGCCAGCCCGGCTCGGGTCCGAGCACGGAGCGCAAGACAGCGGCATCGGGGGAGTGTTCGACGATGCCGAAGATCCGCCGCACGGTGAAGCCGTGGATCGCATGTCCGCGCGCGGGTTCGGTGGCGGCGAGTTCGTGGCGCCGCCCGCGGAACGTGAAGGCGGCATCGGCCACGCGGTTCGGCCATGGCGCGAGAATGATGTTGGCGGCTTGCGGCGGGTGAGTGCCCTGCGCGAACGAGCGCAGCAGCGGGCGGCCGTCGACGGTCAGTTCGCGGACCGCGGCGCTGGAGGTTGAGATGACAGCGCGAACACCGCCGCGCGCGAGTGCGACTTCGGGGACAGCGGGCTTCGTGCTCATGTCCCTCATTATCTTTCGGCCCGCGGCCAGTCCGCACATCAGCCTGCCGGGCGCCTCAACCTCTGTCCTAGAATCGACGGCATGACTTCTCACGATTCGAACCAGCCAACGTCTGCCACGTCCCAGAACACCGCCCGCTCGGCCGAGTTGTTCGAGCGCGCGAAGACGGTCACGCCCGGCGGCGTGAATTCGCCGGTGCGCGGCTTCGGTTCCGTGGGCGGGCAGACGCGTTTCATCAAAGAAGCGCACGGCTCGACGCTTATCGACGTCGACGGCAACTCCTATGTCGACCTCGTCGGCTCCTGGGGCCCGATGATCCACGGCAACACTCACCCCCAGATCGTGGAGGCGGTGGAAAAAGCCCTGAAGGACGGCTTGTCCTTCGGCACCCCGACTGAGGCGGAGGTTCGCCTGGCGGAGCTGATCGTGGACCGCACCAGTGTGGAGCAGGTGCGCATGGTCAATTCGGGTACGGAGGCCACGATGAGCGCGGTGCGTCTGGCCCGCGGGTACACGGGCCGGTCGAAGATCCTGAAATTCGAGGGCTGCTACCACGGCCACGTCGATTCTCTGCTGGCGTCCGCCGGATCCGGTGTGGCGACATTCGCTCTGCCCGACACCCCGGGCGTCACCGGCGCGCAGGCCGGCGACACGATCGTCGTGCCCTATAACGACCTGGATGCCGTGCGCGAGGCATTCGCCGCGCACCCGGGCGAGATCGCTGCGATCATCACAGAGGCAGCCGCGGGCAATATGGGCACCGTCGCGCCGGTCGACGGCTTCAACCAGGGGCTCAAGGACATCGCGCACGCCGACGGCGCACTGCTGATCATCGACGAGGTCATGACAGGCTTCCGCACCTCCTACCGCGGGTGGTTCGGTGTCGACGGTGTCGCCGGTGACCTGACCACCTTCGGCAAGGTCGTCTCCGGCGGTCTTCCGGCGGCGGCTTTCGGCGGGCGTAAGGAGATCATGGAGAAGCTCGCCCCGACCGGCCCCGTCTACCAGGCCGGCACGTTGTCGGGGAATCCGGTGGCGATGGCGGCGGGTGAGGCGTCGTTAAGCATTGCCTCCGAGGAGATCTACCCGCAGCTGGGCGCCAACGCCGACCGCCTGGCGGACATGCTGCACGCAGCGCTCGACCGCGCGGGCGTCGCGCACAACCTGCAGCGCGCCGCGACGATGCTGTCGGTCCGTTTCGCCGAGGGGCAGGGCCGCAATTTTGCCGACATGAAGGCCGCGGACACGTTCCGTTACGCCCCGTTCTTCCACGCGCTTCTCGACGCCGGAGTGTACGCCGCCCCCAGCGCCTTCGAGACCTGGTTTGTGTCCACCGCCTTGACCGATGCAGACTTTGAGAAGATCGAACAGGCGCTGCAGACCGCAGCAGCCGCAGCGGCCGCGGCCACGCCGGACGCATAAACAACTCCGGCGGAGAGGAGCGAACCTATGGCGGAAACCGTCGTGCACCTCGTGCGCCACGGGGAAGTCCACAACCCGGGCAAGATCTTGTACGGGCGGTTGCCGGGCTTCCATCTGAGCTCCCGCGGGCGCTCCATGGCGGCGCGCACCGCGACGACCTTCAAAGGCCGCGATGTGACGTACCTGGCGGCATCCCCGATGGAGCGCGTGCAGGAAACCGCCGCGCCGATCGCCGAGGTGACCGGCCTGGAGATTCAGACCGACCCCGACCTGATCGAGGCCGGCAACACCTTCGAGGGCCTGCGCACCAAGGGCTTTCCGTCGCAGCTGATGAATCCGATTCGCTGGCGGCACATGACCAACCCGTTTCAACCGAGCTGGGGTGAGCCGTACACGGAGATCCTCGAGCGTATGCAGCGTGCTATTGCCGCGGCCCGCACCGAGGCCGAGGGACACGAGGCGATTTTGGTGTCCCACCAGCTGCCCATCGTGATGGTGCAGCGCTGGGCCGCCGGCAAGAAACCGGCGCACGTCTCGCGCACGTGCGACCTAGCCAGCGTCACCTCATTGACCTTCGACGGCGACACGCTGACTGGCTGGACCTACGATGAACCGGCGAGGGATATCTGATGCGTTCGACAAAAGCATTTTCTGTTCTCGCGGCGGGGGCGGTGGCGCTGTCGTCGCTTGCTGCCTGCGCGACCACGAATTCGAGTGAGACCTTCTCTTTCCACTCGCCTGGCGGCCAGGTGGAGATCTTCTACGACGAAGATGAGCGTGCCCCGCTGGAGGATTTCTCCGGTGAATCGCTGATGGAGCCCGGCAAAGAAATCTCCCTGTCGGATTTCGACGGCCAGATCGTCGTGCTCAACGCCTGGGGCCAGTGGTGCGCGCCGTGCCGCGCGGAGGTCGACGACTTGGAAGAGGCACAGCAGCATCTCGCTGACACTGGTGACGGTGGCACACCATCTGGCACTGTGCTGGGCATCAATGTGCGCGACTACCAGCCGGAGATCGCCCGGGACTTCGTTACCGACAACGGCGTGACCTACCCGTCGATCTACGACCCGCCGTTCCGCACCGCCGGTGCGCTCGGTGGCATCCCCACCTCGGTGATCCCCACGACCGTGATCCTGGACAAGCAGCACCGCCCGGCGGCGGTGTTTTTGCGCGAGATCTCCGCCGATGACATCATTCAGGTCACCGACCGCCTGGCGGCCGAGGCAGAGGCGTAGATGGGACAGACATTCGCTGATCTCGCCACCTCCGGCCCGCTGCTGCTGGGAATCCTCGCGGCGGCGCTCGCCGGCCTGGTGTCCTTCGCCTCGCCATGCGTGATCCCGCTCGTGCCGGGCTATATGTCGTATCTCACCGGCATCGTCGGTGGGGAAGTGACGCTGGACCGCGGCGAGCTGGCCGTGGGGCGCAAGCGCAAATGGGCAGTGGTTGGCGCTGCCAGCCTGTTCATCCTCGGTTTCACCGTGGTCTTCTTGCTGGCCACCGTCACGGTCTTTGGGGCGATCAGCCTGATCAGGCTCAATGAGGAAACACTCATGCGCGCCGGCGGTGTGATTACCATCCTCATGGGCCTGGTGTTCATGGGCAGCGTGCCCATGCTGCAGCGTGATACCCGAATGCAGCCGAAGAAGTGGGCGACATGGATCGGCGCGCCGTTGCTCGGCGGGGTCTTCGCGTTGGGCTGGACCCCGTGCTTGGGGCCCACGCTCGGCGCGGTGGTCTCCGTGTCGGTGGGCACCGAGGGGTTCACTGCCGTGCGCGGCATCATCCTGGTCGTCGCGTACTGCCTCGGGCTGGGAATTCCGTTCCTGCTCATGGCGCTCGGCTCTGCGCATGCGGTGGAGGCCATCGGTTTCCTGCGCAAGCACTCGCGTACTATCCAGATCATCGGCGGAGTGGCCATGATCGCCGTCGGCGTGCTGCTGCTCACCGGGGCGTGGAACAACTTCATCGGTTGGACCCGCCAATGGGTGGACGGCTACGGCACGACCTTGCTGTAGTTGTAGTGGACCTGAAAATGATTCGGAAACGACATGCTTAACACCGCGACGAACTGGGCGAAGAAACTCTGGCACTGGTTGACCAGCATGCGCACAGCGCTGGTGCTGCTGTTTTTGCTCGCCCTCATCGCTGTGCCGGGCGCTCTGCTTCCGCAGCGTGAAATCAGCGAGGGCCAGGTCAACGAGTACCTAGACGCCAATCCAGTCATGGGCAAGATCTACGACAAGCTCATGCTTTTCGACGTCTTCTCGTCCCCCATCTTCGTCGCCCTTTTGACCCTGCTGATCATCTCCCTGATCGGCTGCATCATTCCGCGCTCAATCGACCACTACAAGGCGTATAACGCGAAGCCGACCCGCGCACCGAAATACCTGCACCGCATGCCGCACCACGGCGCCGGCGAGGTGGACATGACCGTGGACGAGGCCACCGCGCGCGCCGAGCGCACCCTGCACAAGTGGCGCGTCGCCCGCTACGAGCCCACAGACGACCGCGCCGGGGCACTGTCCCTGTCCGCCGAGCGCGGTTACGCTCGCGAGCTGGCAAATCTGCTTTTTCACATCGCCATCGTGGCGCTCATCGCGATCTTCGCCTACGGCCGCATGGTCTTCTACGAAGGCCAGGTCATCGTGGTGACCAACTCTGAATCCGAATACGCGGTGCCCGTGGAGCAGTCGCGCGAATTCTGCAATACGTCGCCCGCCAACTTCGACACCTTCCGCGCCGGCCCGCTTTTCGACGGCACCGGCCTTACCCCCTTCTGCTTCATCTCCCAGGACTTCACCGCGGAGTACCTGCAAAACGGCCAGGCCGATTCCTTCGGATCCCGCGTCTCGTATGCCGAGGGCGAGGACATGGCCACCGACCCAGAGACGTGGGAGGACTACACCCTGGCGGTGAATCACCCGCTGCGCATCGGCGGCGACCGCGTGTACTTGCAGGGCCACGGCTTCGCCCCGCAGATCACCGTCACCTGGCCCGACGGGGAGTCCCGCACGCAGATGGTGCAGTACCGCCCGACGGATCTGACCTTCTTCCTGTCCAACGGCGTGATGCGCTTCGACCCGCCGGCCGGCATGTACCCAGACCTGGGGGAGCGCCGCCAGCACCAGCTGGCGATCGAGGGCGTGTTCGCCCCGACCGCCCAGTGGACGGGCCCGAACGGCGATATGCTGCAGTCCGCCTTCCCGTCCATGGACGACCCGGCTGTCTCCCTCGACGTCTACGCCGGCGATGCCGGCTTGGACACCGGTCGTCCGCAGAATTTCTTCGCGCTCGACCAGACCCTTATTGCCAACGGCCAGCTCGAGCGCGCCGACCGCATCCAGCTCGCGGCCGGGGAGGAAGCGCAGGTGCCCACGGGCAAGAAGACCCCGGACGGCGAAGACGAAGTGGTCACCATCCGTTTTGACGGCGCCGCCGAATACGCCAACTACCAGATCTCCCGCGATCCGACGCAGTTCTGGGCGCTGGTGGCCACCACGGTCATGCTCGGTGCTCTCGTCGGCTCCCTGCTGATCAAGCGCCGCCGCATCTGGGTCCGCTTCACACCTGTCGGTGACGGGAAGACCCGGGTGGAGCTCGCGGGCCTGGCCCGCACCGACCGTGCCGGCTGGGGCAGCGAATTCGACGATGTCGTCGAGGAGATTCTCCGCGGCCCCGCCGAAGGCAGTCATGTTGGTGAGGATGTGGACGGCACCGACGGAGCCCATGACGGCGATGATGACGACGATGACGGCGAGGAGTGGCACTAGACACTCAGCGGCAGTCGGATTCGCGGTGGTTGCGCCCCGCGTGACCAGCACTGTTTTCCACCCCCGTTAGAGCTCGCCGGGCTTCAACTCCTTTTGCCGTTGTTGCGACGTGGAGTAGCGTAACTTTCATGCACGTCAATACCTCCCTGGCCCAAGTGTCGGACCTGTCGCTGCGGACCGCCTTTGCTGTCTACATCGTGGCGTTGGTTCTCGCCTGCATTCACTACATGCGCTCGCAGGCAGTGATTGATCTGCGCCGCGAGCAGAAGGCCGAGGCGAAAGCAGAGGCCAAGGACCGCGAGCTCATCGCGGTGGGCGACGGGGGAGCGGAGGCGCTAGGTGACGTCGATAAGCCAGCTGTGACTTCCGGCGACTTGGAAACCGCGCGCGAACGCTCCCGCAAAATGGCGGGTGCCGCGCAGGGCCTGATCTGGGTCGCGATCGCGTTCCATGTTGTCGCGACCGTGACGCGCGGCCTGGCTGTGAGCCGTTTCCCGTTCGGCAATATGTACGAGTTCGTGCTCACCTTCACGGCTGTCGCGATGGTGGTCGCGGCTGTGATTATTCAGAAGAAGCGCTGGCACACGATGTGGCCGTGGCTGCTCGCGCCCGTGATCGTGCTGATCTTCCTCGACGCGACGGTGCTGTACGCGGAGGCTGCTCCGTTGGTGCCGGCGCTGCGGTCCTTCTGGTACCCGTTCCACGTGTCCACCGTGTCCATCGGTGCGTCGTTGGGCCTGATCTCCGGCATGTTCTCGCTGCTGTACCTGCTGCGTATCTGGCAGCCGCGCGGTAAGGAGAAGGGCTTCTTCGGCGCCGTGGCGAAGCCGCTGCCGAGCGCTAAGAAGCTGGATTCGTATGCGTACAAGACCGCGATCATCACCCTGCCGGTCTTCGGCATCGGCATCATGCTCGGCGCGATCTGGGGCGAGGTCGCCTGGGGCCGCTTCTGGGGCTGGGACCCGAAGGAGACCGTCGCGCTGATCACCTGGATCCTCTACGCCGCCTACCTACACGCGCGTGCTACCGCGGGCTGGAAGAACGCGAAGGCCGCCTGGATCAACGTCGCCGCGTTTGCCACCGGCGTGTTCAATCTCTTCTTCATCAACCTGGTCGGCAGTGGCCTGCATTCCTACGCTGGTCTGAACTAATTCCCAGCGGTTTCAACGCTACTTTTGGGGTACTGGACTATCTCACTGTGTTGTAGTAACAATTATTCACCACCCCACGTTCAGTGAGAAGGAGACTGTAGGTGCCTTCACCTCGCAAGAAGTTCGGCAAGCCCGCCAGCGACATTCCCGTGCTGATCAAGCTCGGTGAGGCCTTGGCGCAGCGCCGCCGTGAGACCGGCCGGTTGCAGCAGGAAGTCGCCACCGCTGCTGGGGTGTCCCGCTCCACCTTGCACACCATCGAGCACGGTGGTGCTGGTGTGCGGTGGGAGAAAGTCGCGGCCGTCGCCGCGGCGCTCGGTCTGTCCATCGAGTGGGTGGAGACCACCCCGGAAAATACCGAGTAGCTAGCTCTCCGGGTTTGTCGGCCCGCTTGCTCCGCCTGGTTCGTCCGGGTGGTTCCCGCGTTCGCGTCGTAGGCGGCGCTCCTCTTCTTCACGTGCTTTGCGCTCGGCTTCTTCCTTCGCGCGACGTTCCTTGAAGCGGTTCTTCTCGATATTCCAGAGGAATTCTTCATCGTCGTCCGGCCCCTTGATTTCAGGGGTCTGCTGCTTGTTGGGGCGGAGCGAACCGTAGCGCTCGTTGCTGCCCGGTCCGAACGCGCGCCACAGCAGCCAGGCTGCGACGATGATGAGCACAAGAAGGAGTAGGCGTCCCATACCTTCACGATACTGGTTCGCTTCCCGCCGCCGGGCCCGGGTACGCTGAACAACCGTGACGGACCCAGCAACACCCGCAGCCAGCAACGACACCGGCGCGCCCGCCTTGGACGCCGACGTGCGCAAGCGCGCGAACCGCGCAGCGTTGATTTACGGTGGGCTGCGTCTCGGGCTTTTCATCGTTCTCACGGTGGTCATTCAATCAATCGCCGTGCTTATCGACGCACCCATCCCCCTCGTCATGTCCGCCCTCCTCGCCCTGATCGTGGCTTTCCCGCTGTCCATGCTGATCTTCTCCAAACAGCGCGTCGCTGCCACTGAGGCCATGGCCACCTGGAACGAGCAGCGCCGCGCCCGCAAACAGTGGGTGACCGACGAGCTTGCGGACCGCTAAAGAATCTTTGCCATCTAGTCCGCGCGCAGTCGCGGGCTAGATTCCTTTGCCGAATAGCAGCGCAATGGCGATCATCGCTGGCAGGGAGGCGAATGTGGTGATGAAGACGGTGTCGCGCGCGACAGTCTCGCCCACGCGGTAATTCGCCGTGTAGTTGTACACGTTCTGTGCCGTCGGCAGCGCCGACAGGATCACCGCGGCGTAGAGCGCCGTTCCGTCGAGCCCAGCGAGCAGGCCCAGCACCCACGCCGCAGCCGGCATGAAGACGAGCTTGAGCGCCGACGCTGTGATCGTCGCCGGGCGGTCGGGCCCTTCGGCGAGCACGCTGCCGCCGCGCAGGCTCGCGCCGAAGCTCATCAGGATCATCGGGATGGACGCGCCGCCGAGAATCTCCAGCGGCTCCATTACCGGCGCGGGCATGGTCCATCCCGCCGCGGAGATGACCAGACCCGCTAGCGGGGCGACCACGACTGGTGCGGTGATGCCGGTCTTGACTGCCTTGAGTACGTTCTTCCCGCGCGCGTTATCCGAATCCGGGTTCACGTCCAGGCCCGCGATGACGACGGGGGAGACGATCACCATCTGCATGAGCAGCACCGGCGCCACGTAGGTCGCGTCGCCGATCACGTAGATCGCGATGGGCAGGCCGATATTCACCGAGTTGAAATAGCTTGCCGACGCCGCCCCCGCCATCCGTGTCGGCACATCCGCCCGGAAGAAGACGGTGGAAATAATCCAGAACACCGCCATCGTCACCGCCGTGGCTAGGAAGACCACCACGACCACCGGGGAGAGGAATGTGGAGGTGTCCGACTTCGCCACCGTGGTGAACAGCAGCGACGGGGACGCGACCCAATAGGCGACCCGGTTGAACATGAGGCGCTGCTCGCCGTCCCCGATGACACCGCGGTGGGCCAAGATATAGCCCGCGCTGATGACTACGAAGATGATGGCGAAGCCGGTGATGACGTCTAACACGAAACAATTCCTCTAGCGAGCCCTGCCCGCAGCTCGGTTTAGCTCTGCAGGTTATGAGGGTAGGTGCATGGTCCAACCGAAATCAGAGTAGGGGATCGTCTGGCCCAGCTGCATGAACGGGGAACCGGCGATGAGCGCGCCGGCCAGGATCACGGACCAGATCAGCATTGCGCGGCCGTTGGCCCCGAGAACCGGGATCAGTTCTTTTCCTTGCGCGCCGCGCTGAACTTTCAGTACCGATCCGATCGCCAGGGGCAGGGCTGCGAGTGCCAGCAGCGTTGGGGCGTAGGCAGCGCCGATGAACACCGTGATCACGAAAGGCGTCAAGGTCAAGACGGTGAAAAGGCGGCGCGCGCGGACGTCGCCAAGCATGACTGCGAGCGTGCGCTTCCCAGCTTCCGTGTCAGTAGGGATATCGCGGATATTGTTCGCGAGGTTGATCGCCGCGGAGATCGCGCCGACGCCGACTGCACAGCCGAGGCCCACCCACGTGATCGTGCCCGATTGCGTGTACTGCGTGCCCAGGACAGCGACGAGGCCGAAGAAGACGAACACGGAGACCTCGCCGAAGCCCCGGTAGCCGTACGGGTTCTTCCCTCCGGTGTAGAACCACGCCGCGAGAATGCACACCGCGCCCACGAGGATGAGCCAGGGAGCGCTCAGTGCCGCGAGAATCAGCCCCGCGAGCGCTGCGACGCCGAAGGAGATGAACGCGGCTAGTTTCACCTGCTCCGGCCGCGCCAAGCCGGAGGCGGTCAGGCGGGTGGGGCCGGTGCGGTCGTCGTCAGTTCCGCGGATGCCGTCGGAATAGTCGTTGGCGTAATTGACGCCGATGATCATGCCCATCGCCACGATCAGCGCGAGCAGTGCCAGCGGCAGGCTGCACCAGAACTCGAATGCGGCGGCGCCCGTGCCAGCGATCACGGGGGCGGCGGCGTTGAACCACGTGTGCGGGCGGGCGGCCTCCCACCAGTCCTTCGCGGTGGCGCCTCCCGGCGTGTCGCTCTTAGTGTTTTCGGTGTCCGTGAGATCCACGCGCGTGCTGCCGTTGTCGCTGGATTCGTCGGGATTCGGGGTCGTGTCGTCACTCGCGGTCATGACACCCATAATGCACGCAAAACATCGAAATGGTGAAGCTCGACTAAAGTAACGCTTCATGTGGATCGACTATGCCGTCCGCCAAGTGCTGCACACCGCTGGAACGCTTGCCCGCCAGCCAGGCCTGCTCTTGGCGACCCGCGCCCGGCGCCTGTCGTTCCCCACCCTCGACGAGCCCGGTGGCCACGACACAGTCATTTCTCTGACCACCCACGGCAAACGTCTGTCCACCTCTGTCTACTGCATCGCGTCCCTGTTGGTGGGCACCCGCCGCTTGCCGGTCATCCTTTGGCTTGACGAGGACGACTACCACGGACCCTGGCCGAATGGCCTTCACCGTCTGCGCGACCGCGGACTGATCATCCGCTGCTCCGACGGCAACTACGGCCCGCACACGAAGTACTACGGCACATTCCAGGAGTTCGCCGGCACAGGCACCCGCGTGATCACTGTCGACGACGACATGATGTACCCGCGCTGGTTCGCGGAGAAACTCGTCAACGCCGCCGATGCTGACCCGAACTGCGTGGTCGCCTATCGAGCTCACACGATCACCCTCGACGAGGGCGGCATGCGCCCGTACAAGGAGTGGCGCGCGACCCGCTCCACAGCAGCGTCCCCGCGCCACTTCGCCACAGGTGTCTCCGGTGTTGCGTACCCGCCGTCAATGGTGGACTATGTCGCGGAACAGGGCACCAGCTTCGAGGACAAAGCCCCTCGTGCCGACGACGTGTGGCTCAACCACTGTGTCCTCCGCTCCGGTCACCTGGTCCGGCAGGTCTACCCGCATCCGCGCGAGTTCTCCGTCATCCCGGCCAGTCAGCGCGAGGCCCTCGTGCACCACAACCACTGGCGCGGCGGCAATGATGTGCAGATCGAGGCGACGTACACGGACGAGGACGTCGATAAGCTCCAGGCCGCCGTTCCGGTGGACTGATACGTGGACTGACCCGCGCTAGGAATCAGTGGGTGTTGACCAACCGGTGAATCTGTTTACATCTGCCGTATCCCTAGGTTCTTATTTGTCCTGGTAGTGAGGTTTCGGGTCCGCTTGGACACCTCGACAAATGTAAACAGATTCACCGGTTGGTATGGACCAATCATTCCGCACCAGTGCTGATAGAGGGTTAGAACAACTCGCGCACCGCGATCCGGTCGACCTTGCCCGGCCCGGTCGTTGGCATCTCCCGGAGGTGGCGCACATCCTTGGGCACTTGCCAGCGGGGAAGGTCGTCGAAGGCTTCCATCAGGTCGCTGACGGCGGCGGACCCGGAGTAGGCGGCGCAGACCTGGTGACCGAAGCGGTCGTCGGGCACGCCCACGACGCACGCGGCGGTGACGCCCTCGAGGCTGAGCATGAACTCCTCGAGGACCTCCGGCTGAAGCTTCAGGCCGCCGGTCTCGATGATGTTGTCGAGCCGGCCGGTAACGCGTAAAACGCCATTGTCCAGTTCACCAGCATCGGACGTGGCGTACCAGCCGGGCTCCGCGAATGCGGGGTGGTCGGGGATATTCCGGTAGCCGCGGGCGACCATCGGTCCGCTGAGGTAGATCCGGCCGCCGGTCACGCGCACTTTCACTCCGGCAAGAGGTGTGCCGTTGTAGACGCAGCCGCCGGCGGTTTCAGACGAGCCGTAGGTGGTGACCACGTTGATGCGCAGTTTCGCTGCCGAGTCGAGCATCTTGGGGTTGATGCGTCCGCCACCGACGAGGACGGCGCTGAAAAGCCGCAAGGCCTCAATGCCCGAGAGGGTGCTCATCGCCTTGTTGAGCTGCATCGGGGTGAGCGCGGTGTACATGCGTTCGCCGGTGGCGGCGAGCTCATCGGCGCGTGCGGCGAATTCACTGACGCGGAATCCGCCGGTCAAGTCCACGAAGGCTGGCTCGACACCCGCGACCATGCTGCGAACGAGGACCTGAAAACCTGCGATGTGGTGTGCGGGCATCGCCAGCAACCACTGGCCCGGCCCACCGAGGAACTGGTGAGTGGCATCGGCGCTGGACACGAGGTTGACCGGCGTGAGCTCCGCGCCCTTCGGTGTGCCAGTAGAACCCGAGGTCGCCAGCACTGCCGCGACGGAATCATCGATTGACTGGCCCGCACGCATCGTCGTGCGCAGGGTGTCCGTGCGGTGGTGGTCGTGCTTCGGCACCGGCAGCACCGCGCATAGTCCCGCGATCGCCGCCTCCAGATCCGGCATGATCGCCAGCGGGTTGGCGAGGTCTACGGGGAGCAGTTCAAGCATGTTCGGCACGCGCGTCATCCTAGCGTGGGTGCGTTTCGGCTCGACGGTCCGACATTTACGCTTGTTTACGATTGGCTTAAACGTAAAAAGGGGAAGCTGAATATCAGTCCGTACACTCCGGGCCAAGTCGCGCGAGAGATCTATGGGCGCGACAAAATACTGGAAGATTTTAAAAGGGATTTAGCGTTCTAGATTGCCGAACCGCACCTGATAGAGCGTATCGAGGTTTGCTCGAGGCCAAGAGGCGTTGGAAAGACCAGCCTGCTGCGTTCAGCACTATGTTCAATTCAGCGCTCCTGGTTTTGCACGATTCATACGTGAAGAAATTGACCCCGGTATGGATTCGGGTTTCTAGTTTCCTGGATCTCAATCTCCTCCCGTGGGAGGAGGAACACACCGTCAATGGCCGGATAGGCTCGAGCGCGTGCATGTGAAATCCGGTGAGCTCGTGGTGACCCTCTTGGGGGCGGTGCTGGCGCTGCTGCACACAGCGTTGCTGTTCACCGGGGATGCGGGGGCCGCGGAGTGGGCGCAGATGCTGTTGTCGTGGGGGTTCGTGGCGGCGTTGTCGCAATGGCAGTCGCGCCCAGCACTGGCGTCGGCGCTGATGGTGGGGCTGAATGTGGCGTGGTCGGTGTTGTGGCTGATCGCACCAGCGAATCTCGGTTACACGTTCTGGGTCGTCCTTGTGCCGCTGGCTGTCTATACCGCGCGGCGCAACGCCGACAGCGGCGTGAAAGCGAAACCAGGGATGAGATTCGCCGCCGTCCTCACAGCAGCGGCGGCCGCGTGGTGTGTCATCTCGCCGTTCATGTGGACGTGGGACGAGCGGCTTGTGCTGTTCTACCGTCGTCCGGTCGACGCGGCGTTGATGCTTGCGCTGCATTGGGCGGTCATTGCGGTGGCGTACCTCGTAGCGGCGAATGGTGCGGCCGACGAAGAGGCCAAGGAGAACAAGGCGCGTATGCGGGAGGAGCGCCTGGCGGCGGCACGCGAGGAGGAGCGGCTCAACACGGCGCGCGACATCCACGATGTCCTGGGGCACTCGCTAACGCTGATCAAGGTGCAGGCCAACGCGGGGCTCGCTGCGGGTACCGAGCGAGAGTCGCTCGAGCTCATCCGGGACACGGCAGGGGACGCGCTTACGGACATCCGCCTGCTGGTCAAGGGGTTACGCGACGAGGGACCGGGACTCGCGCCAGCCGCCACAACGGACGAGCTTCCAACGGTGATCGAGCGTTTCCGCGCCAGTGGGATGGACGTCGCGCTCGATGCGCCGGAGCACCTCAGCATGCCCACTGTCACGGCGCAGGCGGCCAACAGGATTGTCGCGGAAGCGCTCACCAATGCGGTCAAGCACCAGGAGAATCCGGCCGCGCGAGTCACCGTCGAGCAGGGGTCGGAGGGGATCGTCTTGACCGTCGCGTCGACGGGCCGCGCGGCGCCGCAGCCGGGGGCGGGCACGGGCATCGTCGGCATGCGGGAGCGTGCCTGCGCGACGGGCGGATCGCTCAAGATCACGCAGGAGAAGAACACGGTCACCATCACAGCAACGTTGGGAGCATGACATGCGCATTTTGCTTGTCGACGATCAACCCATGCTCCTGTCCGCCCTCTCCACCATCCTGAACACACAGCCGGATATTGAAGTGGTGGCCACCGCCGCGAACGGTGCAGAGGCAATTGAGCAGGCGGAAAATCACGACATCGACGTGGCGGTGTTGGATATCCGGATGCCTGTGCTCGACGGGATTTCGGCGGCACGCCAAATCATGCCGCTGGGCCCGAAGGTGATCATGCTGACCACATTCGACGACGACGCGCTCGTGCAGGAAGCGATCGAGGCCGGAGTCCACGGATTCTTGCTCAAAGACGCTGAACCGGAGGTGCTTGCCGACGCCGTCCGCACTGTCGCCCGGGGTGAGTCTGTCCTGTCTAGTGGTGTGACGGGGAGGGTGCTGGAATGGGTGCGGGGTGGCGTCGATAAGCAAAATGCTCTGAGCGATTTTGAACGGCAAGCGATGTCGCTGCTCACGGGTCGGGAGCTGGAGGTCCTCGCGGAAATCGCGGGTGGGGCGACGAATGCGGAGATCGCGCAACACCTGTTCATCGCGGAATCCACGGTGAAAACGCACGTGAAGAGCTTGCTGGCCAAACTCGGTGCCCGCGATCGTGTCGCGCTGGTTCTCGTGGCGCAGCGGGCGGGTGTCGTGGGGTAAGAAGTTCCTCCCGCGGGGGGATCACACAGCTTGGGGCGCGCAGAAAAATAAAGCGCATGAATTCCTCGCACCTTGCTTGTTCCGACGTGTCTGTGAATTTCAGCGGCCATCAAGCGTTGAAACGTGTGTCGCTGACGACTGTGCCTGGGCGCGTACATGCGCTGCTCGGTCCGAATGGGGCCGGCAAATCGACGTTGATGTCCGTGCTCCTCGGGCTGATTGAGCCCGATGCGGGAGTGGTCAGCCTTATGGGACAGCCCTTCGATCGCTCTCAGCTGCGGTTCGTGGGTGCCTCCATCAATGATCCGGCGTTCTACGGCCACCTCAGCGCACGCGACAATGTGCGGGTCCACACGACATTGCTTGGTCTGCCTGATTCTGAGGCTGACCGGGTGATTGAGCTCGTCGGTCTGGGTGGCGCAGGCAAGAAGAAAGCGGCGAATTTCTCCACCGGCATGAAAGGGCGCTTGGCGCTCGCGCAGGCACTGCTGGGGGAGCCGCCGGTGCTGGTCCTCGACGAACCGCAAAACGGCCTCGACCCGGAAGGCATTGCGCACTTGCGTGAATATCTGAAGGACTATGCCCGCGCCGGGCGCACGGTTCTGGTGAGCTCCCACCAGCTCGGCGAAGTGCTGCACCTGGCTGACGACGCCACGGTCATCGCCGACGGCTCCGTTCGATTTGCCGGCGAGTTGCGCGAACTAGGCCCGAATCTGGAGGAGTCCTTCTTCCAGCTCACCCGCGGCACCGCCGCGGCAGGGGAGGTGCGCTAAAAACGATGCGCGAATTACGAGCTGAATGGATCCGCGCAAAAGGGTCTGTCCTGTGGTGGCTTGCTGGCGGTGGGCTGCTGCTGGGCGTCATTCTGTCGGGAATGTCGCTGGTGGGCAGTATTGACGACGCCACCGACATGCTCAACTGGCACGCGCTGTTGGTCACGGGCATGCTCGCGCCGATCGCTGTTCTCTACGCGGGGCTGACAGAGCAGCGTGAAAAGCAGACGCGCTCCGGCGGGACCGTGTGGCGGCCGGTCTCGGATCAGGCGACGCGGGCGGCGCGCCTGATCGTCGTGTGGGTGGCGCTCGGGTTGTTCTTCCTCCTCGATTTCGGTGCGACGTGGGCGCTCGCCGCACTGTTCGGTCTGGAGCACGCTCCGCGCGTCCTGCTAATCGGTCTTTTCGCATGGGTCGGATCGCTCGGCGCGGCCGGTCTCGCAGCCGGGATCAGCCGCCGTTATGGCCTGCTCGCCGCACTCGGCTTCGCTGTCGTCTGGCAGTTCGGCCTCGGCTTCCTCGCGGAGCGCGACTGGTGGTGGCTCAACCCCGGTGCCTGGCCGATGCGCCTGGTCGTGCCGGCGATGGGCCTCCACGTCAACGCCACACCGCTGGAACCGGATTCGCCCTTGCTGCACGAGTCGCCGTGGCCGGCCTTCGCCCTGTGCGTGCTGCTCGCCGCAGTGGGCATATTCTTCGCCGTCGTAGTGCCGCCGCGCACGACTCCGCTTCGCCTGCCCCGTCGCACCGTCCATGCGGTGACCGCGCCGGTGGTGGACAACCCCGCAATGCCCGCGGTGAACCGCCCGGCCACTGTGCCGCGTCTGGCCGCGCTGCGCGGGATTCACCGCGCCGCTCTGAACCCGGCTGTTATCGCGTGCGTGATCCTTTCGGTTTTGGTCATGCTCTTCGCCCTACGCTACGACCCGTCCGTGCGCACTGGCCTGTTCACCTACGCGATTCTGCCTGTCGGCGCGGGTCTTCTGCCAGTACTCGTCTGGCCACAGCTTCGGCCGGCATGGCCACTCATGCAGATTGAGCACCCCCGCGTCCGCGCAGCACTGCTCGGCTGGCTGCTCATTGTGGTCACGCTTGTTGCGCTCGTCGCCACAGCCACCAGTGGGGCAACGCTTATCGACGCCGCCCGCCGCCTCCTCCTCGCCGTCCTCATCGGCGGCGCGATGGCATTCTTCTCGCTGGCTGTCACTGTCCGCTGGGGTGTGGGCTGGGCGCTCGCGTGGACGCTGTTCGCGACTATCTTCTCCGTCACCATCGGCGGCGATGTCCTCGCTCAGAGCGCACTCTGGATCATCGCGCCGACCGCCTGGCCGGAGACTGCCACGACTGCGACGCGGTTCGTCGTCGCTGCGGTTATCGGCGTGCTGCTATACGCCGGCAGCGCAGTTCTGGCCCACCGGCGGCTGCGTGGGCCGCAGGGGCGGGGCTAGCGGCGTTATCGTGGTGCCCATGAGATTTTTCTCACCGGCACTCGCAATCGCACTCGCTGTCACGTATGTCTTGCGTATCTCCGGGATCGCTCCTGACAACATGGCGTCACTTTTGATTGGGCTCTTTGCCCTAGCGCTGATCATTTCGACGACGGTGCAAGCGGTGAAGCAAGGACCATCAGACGTGGAGTAGATGGTCGGGGACCGCGGCTGCTTTCATCGTGGTGGCCGGACGTGTCAGCGACGGTAAATTCCTCGCTTTAGGGGCGCCGGCGTAGTTCGAGTCCGACAAGTCGGAAACTTGCTCGAAGTGGATCTGGTGACTACTTATAAATAAGGAAAATACGGCGTAGCAGACCTTGTCCCGCAGATCAAGGGCGTGGCGGCACGTTCGTAGCCTTGTTGAAATTGAGCATCTTTGTAAGAGAAAGAACTGCGAGCAACCGCTCAAACCAGAAATATGTCTGCCGAGAAGAACCCGGGCCTTCCGAAGCGCGCGCGTGCAGGGCGAAAGCTCGTCAAACCCACGATTGTGGATGTCGCCAAAGCAGCCGGCGTTTCCAAATCGACAGTCTCCCGAGTGATCCAGGAGGATCCCCGGGTAGCGGATCAAACGCGGGAAGCCGTCCAGAAAGCGATTTCTGAGCTCGGATATGTCCCGGCTTTCTCAGCGCAGATGATGCGTGCGGAACCTGCGCCGACAATCGGCCTATTCTTGAGCTCCGTCGAAATCCCCGTGTTCGCACAGCTCAACCGGTATCTGCACGAGGAGCTGTTCGCACGGGGCTACCACGTCATCCAGCACACCATCGTCAACGCTTCGCACGACAACCGCGAGGCTGTGATGGAGAACCTGGCGCGGATGCCGATCCAAGGGATGATCGTCTCAGTGGGCGGGGTCGAGCCTGATCAATTGCAACGATTCGCGGCTCGTCTGCCGTTGGTCGTTGTCGGCCGCCCGGAGCCTACCGGTGAGATCCATGCGATCGGTTTCGACGAAGAGCAGCATGCACGCATGCTGATCGACCATCTCGTGGCATTAGGGCACGAACGCATCATGATGCAGGCCGCGCCTCAGGACCGCTCGATGGGAACGTGGACGCGTTTTCAGGCCCAGAAGAAGTACGCGCAGTCGTTGGGCCTGGACGTCTGCAGCGAGAATGCGTTCGGCATGCATGGTGCGGAGCTCCGAGCCTGGCTGGAAAAGACCGTTGACCGAGGTTTCACCGCAATTACTTCGTTGTACGACCGAAAAGCCTTGGAGGTGATCCGGGCAGCGAACGAGCTGGGGATTGATATCCCGGGGGAAGTTTCAGTGACCGGATCGGATGGAGTTCTGGACGGACTCGACCTGATCGGGTTGACGACAATCAAGAAACCGGTCGAGCTTGTGGGACGGAGGGCCGCAGAACGAATCGTGGGTCTCGTGGAATCTCCCGAGTCCTCCTTCACACCACTGCACGAGAATCATGCAGGGGAGCTCATTGTCAGGAGCACGACGGCTCAACCGCGGTAAACCATCGCCCAAATGAAAAGTCGCCTCCGTAATTCGGAGGCGACCTTTGGCGGTGTGGTTTAGAGGAACATTAGGGGCGGGAAAGCCAACATGTCGTCGAAAATATTGAATGCCGGTCGTTCCAGTTCCAAAGTGTCGAGTTCTGTTGCCCAGCAAGTGTAGAGCTCGGCGAGCTCTTGGTTGACATCACTCGTCAGCTCCGGATCGGTCAAACGGTAACCGAGACTGCAGTGGAACTTGTAGCTGTCGAGATTCTGATCCTTGGCTTCGAGGATTTCACGGAGCGCTTCGCGGAAGCGCTTCAAAGCCTCAGCCATTTCCTCGTCTGCCGGCTCTAGTCCGACAGTGAGAGAGACTCCGAGATCGTAAACACCTGTCGGGCGCATACGCAGGTCTGGAAGCTCAGGAATCTGGTCGACGTTTTCGCGTAAACGGCAGTACATCAGTGCTGCCGCGTCGTTCATGCTCGGAGCGGATTTGAGCCATTCGGGCCAACGATCTTCTTCCCCCTCGAATTCGCGGCTTTTAAGACCGGGGTAGACGGTCATGTGAAAGCTAGCAGGGGGCAGCAGGGCGAAGTGATGGTCGAGGCCGCGCTCGCGGACATCCACCTGGACGCGCTCGCACACTTTGTAGCTCTCGCTATTGGGAACCACGTGAGCGACGAAGGTGGAGCCACGATGCCTCTTCGCAACACCGTTAGGTGTGAACTTTTCGAATGTTCGCTGATCTGGGGCGAGGGGGAGTGCAGACATACAGGAGTGACTTCCGATCGAAATTACTTGCCGGCGCGCTCGTTGTACGAGGAGATCTCGTTGTTCGCGCCCTGCTGAGCCTCGGTGAGAGCCGTCTTGGCGTCGCTACCATTCGCAATGGACGACATTGCGGACTCGTAGGACTTCCGGGCGGCGTTGAGCGCACCGGTCTTGCAGCCAGCAGTGACCTTATTCTCCGGGGTACTCGTCAGCTGCTCAATGAGAGCTTCCTGCTGAGGCTCCAGGCCTTCCAAGGTGTCGCCGGCACCGGTAGTTGTTGGTAGGTAGCCGGTTTCGTCGAAGATCTTCTTCTGGACATCGTCCGAGCCCGCGTACTTCATGAACTCAGCAACGGCTTCCTGGGTCTCCTCGGAGTGGCCTTCCTTGATCGACCACAGCGAGTTGCCGCCCGGGACGGCGCCAGCCTCATCGGTGTCGCGCGGGAGGGAGCGGATCGACCACTTGAAGTTCGGGTTACCACTCTGAATGTTGCCGTAGTTGCCGGAAGAGTTCAGCTGGATGGTGGCCTCGTTGGACAGGAAAGCACCTGTCGCTGCGGAACCATCCTTACCGGGGTTGTGGATTGCGCCCTTCGCGTACAGCTCGCCGATGCGCTCCCACAGTGCGACGTTGTCCTCGGATTCAAGATTGAATTCGGTGGCTTTCTCGCTGACACCGTTCTCCGGGGAGCACAGATAGTTACCCATCGAGGACTGGAACTCCTCCATGTACCAGCCGGAGTGGTGGAAAGTCAGGCCAGCGTGGCCCGTCTTCTCGTGGATCTTCTCGGCGGCGTTTAGGAGGCCCTCAACCGTCTTCAGATCATCAGGGTTGACACCTGCCTGCTCCAGCTCGTCGTCGTTTGTGTAGATCGCCGGCTGGGAGACCATGAACGGCATCGAGTAGACCTTGTCTTCGAACTGGTAGTAGTTCTTCACCGCGTCGACCAGATTGTCGTAGTCGTAGTCGTCAGTGATCTCCTGGGCTGGGGTAATAACACCAGAATCACGCAGGTATGCGGTTTGAACATCGGAGGCCTGCAGCATCGCGGGCAGTTCGCCGGTCTGCACAGACGCAATGAACTTCGAAATAGAGTCTTCATAGGAGCCCTGGTACGAAGCATTGACCTCAATCTCGCCTTCGTGCTCGGCGTTGAAGTCACTTACGATCTCTTCAAGAGTGGTTGCGGCAGCACCCGAGGCGGAGTGCCAGAAATCGACGACGATTTCTCCGTCGGCATTC
This sequence comes from Corynebacterium sp. p3-SID1194, assembly GCF_025144155.1. Taxonomy (NCBI): domain Bacteria; kingdom Bacillati; phylum Actinomycetota; class Actinomycetes; order Mycobacteriales; family Corynebacteriaceae; genus Corynebacterium; species Corynebacterium sp. p3-SID1194. Next base: position 174,694 of record NZ_JALXWY010000002.1, on the reverse strand, counting down.
TTGGTGGTTTCTCCGCCGCCTGCTCCGCCGCACGCGACGAGCGTGGTGGAGGTCAACAGGGTGGCAGCGGTGAGTGCGACAAACTTTTTCATTACTTAACAGCTCCTTCGGTAAGCCCGCGGGTCAGGTACTTCTGGCCAAAGATCACGAGCAGGACAGTGGGGATGACGGCGATGATGAGACCGGCAAGGACGAGGCCGGTGTCCACAGCGGTTTCGTCTGCGAGCGCCTTGATACCGGGTTGGATGGTTCGGACAGATGCCGATTGGGTGATCAGCAACGGCCACATGTAGCCGTTCCATGCGGCGATTGCCCCGGTGACAATCGCGGTCATGCACACCGACCGGTTGAGAGGCAGAAGGAAGGACCAGAGAAATTTGAATGGTCCGACGCCTTCCAGGACGGTTGCCTCCCGGATTTCCTTCGGGAAATCGCGGAATGCTTGATAGAAGAGGAACAGGGTGAAACTGGATGCCAGGTAGGGCAAGAAGATACCGACAACAGTGTCGTAGAAACCCATCTGGCGCACCGTCAGGTAGTTACCGATGACGGCGACCTCAGACGGAATCATCATCGGGAGCAGGAAGAAGATGAGCCACTTCGATGCTCCTGGGAGACGTCCGAAAACCAGCGCGTAGGCGGCGAGGACGGATGTGATGAACTGCCCGGCAGTCTGGCAGACGGTCACGATGACGGAGTTGATCAGCTGTTGTCCGATTGAGGACTGGCTCCAGGCACGCGGATAGTTATCAAAGGTCGTGTCCCCGAAGAACAGGGTCTGGAGACCGGCCTGGATATCGCCCGAGGCACGGAATGAGCCGATCAGTGCGTAGAGAACAGGAAACGCGATGCTCAGGCAGACCAGCAGCAACCAGATCCAGATCACGGCTGTCGCAAAGGGGGAGCGCAGATTGTTATTCATTGCTACACCTACTTCTTTCCTCGGCTAGTCAGCCGGAATTGGATCAGGGTGAGCACAAGGATGATGAGGAACAGGACCATGCCGCGGGCAGAAGCTGCGGCGAAGTCAGCGGTACCTCCGCCGAACGCCAAGTCGTAGATATCCAGCACCATCGTGCGTGTTGAGTTTCCGGGCCCACCGCCGGTGAGCACCTGGAAGATCGTGAACTCTTTCATCGCCGCCATAGCCTGCGTCACGGAGAGGACCAGGAGCATCGGTGCAATCGACGGAAGAATGATGTATCGGATGTACCTGAAACCGGTAGCACCGTCGAGGTTAGCGGCTTCGATCATCTCGCCGGAGATGCCGTCGATCGCAACCATCATGAGCAGCGCGACGAAAGAGATACCGATCCACACGTCCGTGATAAGGATGGAGATCATGGCGACCTTCGGGCTCGTGAGCCAACCGACCTGGTCGAATCCCATGAGGCCGGCGACCTGGTCGAAAAAGCCGACGATGGGAGCGAACATCTGGCGGAAGACAAGAGTTCCCACAGCAGTCGAGACCGCCATCGGGATGAGAACCACTGGACGCATCCAGAACGTTCCCTTCAACCGGTAGGACAGCGGGAGAGCGATCGCGAGTCCCAATGCCAGCTTCAGGATGACCGACAGCACCGTGAACAGCAGTGTTCGGGCGAACGTGGAGAGGAACGTCGGGTCGGCGAACATGGTCGCGTAGTTGTCGAAGCCCGCGAAGCCAGCCGGACGGCCGAACAAGTCAGTCGACGTGAACGACAAGTAAATAGCCCGGAAGAACGGGAAGAAGTCGAAGACGCAGAAGAACAGCAGAGCCGGCAAAATACAGAACCAGGCCCAGGTTTCCGGTTTCTCTCGGGGGATGCGCTGTTTTTTCGGCTTCTCGAGATCTGCGTCTGGGGACGGGAGGCTGTCCGCATTTCCCTTCAACGACGTAGTCATCAGTTCAGCCTCTCCTTCGTCTCTCCATCGAAGAGGTGGATGAACTCGCTGTCGAAGTCGATACCGAACACGTCGCCCCGGACGATCTTGGCGGTGTTCGGCACACGAATGAGGATGTCGCCAAGATCATTCAGGCCGTCAATGGAGACGTGAACGTACTTATCAGATCCGAAATTCTCCACATACTCAGCGCGAGATTTTGCTGCACTCTCTTCAGCGGACACAACACGGAAATTCTCTGGACGCATGCCCACGAGCACCTTCTCGGTTGAAGGCTGAACCTTGAGCGGCGGAAGCGGAAGTCTAATGTGGCCAATAGCGATCTGGTCGCCCTCGATCGTTCCCGTCGCCGTGTTCATCGAGGGCGTGCCAATGAATGTGGCGACAAAGGCATTGGCGGGCTGCATGTACAGCTCTTCAGGGGTGCCGACTTGCTGCATGTTGCCGCCTTCCAGGACGGCGATTCGGTCCGCCATGGTCATGGCCTCTGTCTGATCGTGCGTCACGTAGAACATCGTGGTGTTCAGACGGCGTTGGAGCTGACTGATCTCTGCGCGGGTGGACACACGCAGCTTCGCGTCGAGGTTGGACAGCGGCTCATCGAGTAAGAACACCTGCGGGTCGCGGACGATTGCACGGCCCATCGCAACGCGCTGGCGCTGACCGCCAGAGAGTGCTTTGGGGTACCGCTCGAGGTACTGGTCGAGATCGAGCAGACGCGATGCCTCAGCTACGCGACGAGCTTGTTCATCCTTCTTGATGTTCTGCATCTTCAGCGCGAACGCCATGTTCTCCGCGACAGTCATGTGCGGGTACAGGGCGTAGGACTGAAACACCATTGCCACGTCACGCTTAGACGGGGCCAAGGTCGACGCAGGAACGTCACCGATATAGATTTCACCTCCTGTCAGTTTCTCGAGACCCGCAACCATGCGCAGCGTGGTGGACTTGCCCGATCCAGAAGGGCCGACAACGGCGACGAATTCGCCGTCACGAATCTGCAAGTCCATGTTGTTGATGGTTGGGCGGGGGTTTCCTGGATATTGGAGTGTCGCCTTGTCAAAGGTGATTGCTGCCATGTCACTTCCCCTAGGGATTGTTCTTTGGGAGGACGTCGAGGTCGTGGAGCAGTTCACGAGCCTGTTCGGAAGACGACCAAAGGTGGCCGTTCCAACCTGCTTCGTTAGCACCGACGATGTTGATCTCTCGGTCATCAAAGAAGTGGAAGATGGGTGACTCCACGCCAGAGAACTGGTCTTGCACGTGTGCATAGATGGTGGCGTCGGGTTTCTTGATCCCGTGATCCGAAGAGAACAAGAGATGGGAAAAGTACGACGCCCAGTCACTGTGGCGCACCTGCTCGGCCATCTGGCGTGGAGCGTTGCTCAAGATTCCCAGTGGCACACCGGAGGCCACCAGATCCTTGATCAACTGAAGGGGTTCCCGCGCAATCTTTGAATTGAGGCTCGCGTCTTTTCCCGCCGCGAGCTCGATGACCGCTTTATTTGCTTCAACCCCCGCCGCATTTAAAACGGGGGACCAGAAGAGAGAATCGGACTGCCCAAGGTCATAGTCGTCACGGAGGTCCCAGTAGGTCTTCTTGAACGCATCTCGGTCGAACTCGCCGACATGCGAAACAAGAAAATCCTGGAGTTGTTCCATTCGGTTACCTTCCGGCACCAGAACTCCTCCGATGTCGAAAATGACGATCGCGGTCATGCCTTCCCTTCCTATGGCAAATGTGTGGGAACGTTCTCATTCAACCGCAGCGAAGTTTCCGTGAAGTGAGATCCAGTTGAATAACGCTTAAACATATGGGAACGATTTCATGCGGTTCAGGCCGCATATTTCGCTTGTATGATTGCTCCGTGCGCGCGGCGCCTTGAGCTGCTTAACAGACCTCGCGCAAGCCAGCGAGCCACACGTTAGGGACACATTTGTCCCGAGCAATGCAGCGACCGGAATTCCAGTTCGCGCGCACGATCGTCAGGTGATTGAAGAACCAGTAGAAGGAAGCGAGATTCATGCTTGTAGGAGCTGCTCTTGGCGTCGGGGCCTTCGTTCCCATCCAAACTGCGGTGAATGACCGCCTGCGTGCCAGCATCGGTGCGCCGATCCCCACAGCATTTGTTTCGGTGTTCTCCGCCTTTCTATTCGCGGTGATCATCGCTCTCGTCGTTTCTGGCGGTTCATTTGATCTCGCTCGCGCGGCGGGGGAGCCGTGGTGGGTGTGGATCGGCGGAATCATGGGCGTGATCTTCATTACCGGGAATGTGATCATCTTCCCGAAGCTCGGTGTGGTGGAGACGATCGTCATTCCCATTCTCGGCCAGGTCATCATGGCTTTGGCCATTGATCATTTCGCTCTCTTCGCGGCCGTTGAAAACAAAATTAGTTTCTGGCGCTTAGTCGGTGCCGCAGTCGTCATTGCCGGCATCGTCATGGTTCATGTCGTCCGAGCGCCCGGTGAGCTTTTGTCCCCTGCCGCGGAAGGTGACGCGGGAGAGGCTTCGGTGTGGATCTGGCGCGCGGTCGGCGTGATGATGGGAATGTGCTCGGCGATCCAAACTGCGGTCAACGGCTATCTCGGCACGGTTTTGGATAGTTCCGTCCAGGCTGGTTCGGTGAACTTGGCGGTCGGTTCAGTTCTTCTGTTGACACTGAGCTTGGCGTTGCCTCAATCGCGCAGGGCTGTTCTCTCCGGTGTGAAACCTGGTCCGTGGTGGATGTGGATTGGCGGCACTTTCGGCACCATTCTGGTCGTTGGCGCAGCCATGCTTGCGCCGGTCCTCGGTACAGGCACGACTGTGATCGGCATGCTGGCTGGCACGATCGTCTGCGGCCAGATCATTGAGGCTGGCGGGCTCTTGGGTGCGCCGCGCCAGCGCCTCCAACTGGCACGCGTGATCGGATTGATCCTCGTGTTCGTGGGTGTGGCGATGGTGCGGGTGCTTTAGTTTCGCCGCCGCTCCGGGTGGCCTTCCCAGACGCTGTCTAGTAATAGAACGGGAATTCGTCCCAGTTCGGCGGGCGCTTCTCCAGGAAGGAGTCGCGGCCTTCCACGGCTTCGTCGGTCATGTACGCCAGGCGGGTGGCTTCGCCGGCGAAGACTTGTTGGCCCATGAGGCCGTCGTCAAGCAAATTGAATGCGAACTTGAGCATGCGCTGAGCGGTGGGGGACTTGCCGTTGATCTCGCGGGCGACCTGGATTGCTTCGCTTTCGAGCTCGGCGTGGTCGGCGACGATATTCACGGCGCCCATGCGGTGCATGTCCTCGGCGGAGTAGGTGCGGCCGAGGAAGAAGATCTCGCGGGCGAATTTCTGGCCGACCTGTTTGGCCAGGTAGGCGGAGCCGTAGCCGCCGTCGAAGGAGCCGACGTCGGCGTCAGTCTGCTTGAAGCGGGCTTCCTCGCGGGAGGCGATGGTCATGTCGCACACGACATGGAGGGAGTGCCCGCCGCCGGCGGCCCAACCGTTAACGACAGCGATGACGACCTTCGGCATGGTGCGGATGAGTCGCTGGACTTCGAGGATGTGCAGTCGGCCGCCCTCGGCTTTGACGCGGGCCTCGTCGACGTGGTCGGCAGTGGCGGCCGCGACATCGCCGTCGTGGTTGGTCGCGTACTGGTACCCGGAGCGGCCGCGGATGCGCTGGTCGCCCCCGGAGCAGAACGCCCAGCCGCCGTCTTTGGGCGACGGGCCGTTGCCGGTGAGCAGCACGACGCCCACCGACGGGTCGCGGCGTGCGTGGTCGAGCGCGCGGTAGAGCTCGTCGACGGTGTGCGGGCGGAACGCGTTGCGCACCTCCGGGCGGTCGAACGCGATGCGGACAATCCCGTTCGCGCGACCCTCACCCGCGTGGCGGTGGTAGGTGATGTCGGTGAAATCGAAGCCCTCGACGGTTTTCCACTGGGAGGCGTCGAAGGGCTGGGCGGTGGAGTAGGACATGGCTGCGATATTACGTTTCAGCTCGGCAACGAGGGTGGTTCGCTGGGGGTGATACCGTGAGTGCATCACTGTTGTTCCTTGGAAAAAGGAGGACGGTAATGGAACAAGATGGAACCGGCGACGGAGCCTACCGGCCGCTCGTTTTTGTTCGCTATTGCTTGCCGGAAAGCTTCTTCGATCCGTTGCCAGAGGAAGAATTAGAAGGCTGGGAGTAGAGGTGGCGAGCTTAAGGGCAGACGACATTCTCGACCGCGCCCACGTTGTCGCCCTGCCGATGGCGGTGCCGTTCCGCGGGATCACCACCCGGGAGGCATTGCTTATCGACGGCCCCGCGGGCTGGGGCGAGTTCGCCCCGTTTACCGAGTACGGCGACGCGGAGGCGGCGACATGGCTCGCCGCCGGGCTCGAGGCGGCGTTCGAGGGCTACGGGGATCTCGATGTCGGTGACGGCTGGGTGGAAGTCAACGGCACCGTGCCGGCGGTTGACGCGGAGAAGGTGCCGGAGGTGCTCGAGCGCTACCCGTCGGCGCGCACATTCAAGATCAAGGTCGCGGAAAAAGGGCAGACGCTTATCGACGACACAGCGCGCGTCAACGCCGTCCGCGCCGCGCGGCCGGATGCGGTGCTGCGCGTCGACGCTAACGGCGGCTGGAGTATCGATGAGGCAGTCCGCGCGGCAGAAGCGCTGGGGGAGTTGGAGTACATCGAGCAGCCGTGCGCCACGGTGGAAGAACTCTCGGAGGTGCGCCGGCGCGTGCGCACACCGATCGCGGCAGATGAGTCGATCCGCAAGGTGGCGGACCCGTACCGGGTTGCTGAACTCGACGCCGCTGACGTCGCGGTGACCAAGGTGGCTCCGCTCGGCGGAGTGCGCAGGCTGGTGACCATCAGCGAGGAGCTCGGATTGAAGCTGACGGTGGCCTCGGCGTTGGACACTGCGGTGGGAATTCACGCCGGGCTGGTCGCAGCGAAGGTGACCGGCTCGCAGGCGGCGGGGCTGGCCACACAACGGCTGTTCGTCGAGGACGTTGCCGAGCCCTTCGACTTCGCCGATGGGCGTATGCGCATCGGTAGCGCTACCCCCGATCCGGACCGGCTCGCTGAATTGGCCGCGCCGGCGGAGCGCAAAGACTGGTGGTTCGAGCGTGTGAGGCGCTGCCTGCCGTATTTGGGGGATTGAAACGGGCATTCCCGATGTTGGATTGGGGGATTTCGGGGGTGATTTTTTCGTCCCTCGTATAGGTGTGATTTAGGTTATCCCTAGAAAACATGTAGTTCCTACCCAGGAAGAGGGCCCAGCATGACCACAGGGTATTCAACCGCCGTGACCGAGGACACTACGGAACTTTCCGACGGTGACCTCGCCGCCGCACCTGAGGAGGGTGTGTGGCGCCGCCAGCTCATCGGCCTCGTGCTCGGCATTATCGCCGCAGCTGTCGTCTACTTCATCTTCCCGTCCGGTGCGGCTGACGTCGTCCGTGAATCCTCCGGTGCCGACCCGGAGATCGAGTACAGCGCGCAGACGATGCGCGTTGTCGCTGCCGTGGCCGTGTGGATGGCGGTCTGGTGGATGACGGAGGCGATCCCGCTCGCCGCGACGGCTCTCATTCCGTTGGCGGTGTTCCCACTGGCGAATGTGGCGAAATTCAAGGAAGTCAGCGCGCCGTACGCGTCGTCGACCATCTTCCTGTTCATGGGCGGCTTCCTCATGGCGCTGGGCATCCAGCGCTGGAACCTGCATCGCCGCTTGGCGCTGTGGGTGGTCAAGCTGATCGGCACCAGCCCGCGCCGCATCATCCTCGGATTCATGGTGGCCACCGGCTTCCTGTCGATGTGGGTCTCCAACACCGCGACGGCAGTGGTCATGCTCCCGATCGGTGTCTCCGTGCTCACCCTGACTGCTGACCACGTCGGCGGCATGGGCAACCAGAAGAGATTCGCTACGGCGCTCATGCTGGCTATCGCCTACGCCGCGTCCATTGGTTCGCTGGGCACCCTGATCGGTACCCCGCCGAACGCGCTGCTGGCCGGCTACATGAAGGAATCGCACGATATCGAGATCGGCTTCGGCAAGTGGATGCTCGTCGGTGTCCCGGTCGCAGTTCTGTTCATTCTGATCGCTTGGATCGTGCTCATCAACGTGTTCAAACCGGAGATCGACCAGATTCCGGGCGGCAGGGAGCTCATCCGTGATGAGATGGACAAGCTCGGCGAGTGGACCACAGGCCAGATCCTGTCCGCGATCATCTTCGTTGCCGCCGCACTGTGCTGGGTCTTCGTTCCGCTGGGCATCGACTACTACGGCTGGGAGATCGGTTACGACGACGCAGCTGTGGGCATCATCGCCGGTCTGCTCATGTTCACCATTCCGGCGAAGTCCAACGGCACGCGCATTCTCGATTGGGAGACCGCGAAGGATATCCCGTGGGACGTCCTGCTGCTCTTCGGTGGCGGCCTGTCGCTGTCCGCGATGTTCTCCCAGTCGGGTCTGTCCTTGTGGATCGGTGAGGCATCCAAGGGCCTCGCTGGCCTCCCGACGGTGCTGCTGATCGCCGCTGTCGGTGCACTGATCCTGCTGCTGACGGAGCTGACCTCCAATACCGCGACCGCCGCGACATTCCTGCCGATCATGGGCGGTGTCGCAGTGGGCATTGGCCTCACCGCCGCGGGCGATATCAACGTCCTGCTGCTCACCATCCCGGTGGCACTGTCCGCGACCTGCGCCTTCATGCTTCCGGTAGCGACCCCGCCGAACGCGATCGCCTACAGCTCCGGCCACGTCACCATGGGCGAGATGATCAAGGGCGGTGTTTGGCTCAACGTCATCGGCCTGGTCCTGGTCACTCTGGCCACCTACGCCATCGCTGTCCCGGTCTTCGGTCTGACGCTTCCTTAATAGGCGAGGTCGCGTGTGGGGACTAAACTGTCCCCCATGGATAATGAGACCCGACAGTTCGGGCGCCACGGTGACGATGTCTCTGACGCGAGCTCCCGTTACCTGTCCCCGTCCCAATCCTCTTCCCAGAGCGCAAGCTCTAGTACCGGCCAGTCCGCTCCGCGGCAATTCATGCCGGGGGAGGGGGATTCGCGCTATTCCGCTTCACCGAGCCACCCGGAAACCAAATTCGGCGACAGCTTCAGCTCCGGCGGCCTCGAGCCGTATGACGAGCCGTACCGGCCGGAATCGTCCGGTTCCGGTAAATCGCGTGGCGGCGCGGGCTCGATCATCTTGGCGGTCCTCGCTCTGCTGCTCGGTCTCGCAGCCATCGCCATGTTCTTCCTGTGGCGTGGCGCGGAGTCGCGGGCGAATAAGCCCGATCCGGCTCCGGTGACCATCACTCAGACGGAGACGGTCACCACGACGCCGACGGGTCTGCTCGACGAGCTCTTTGGCAGCGACGGCGAGAAGGACGACAACAAGGAAGACGGCGAAGGCGGCGGCGAGAACGGCTTGCCGTTGCCGGGCGGCGAGGGCGCTCCGCCGCTGCCGGAGAATCTCCCCACGGAGATTCCGGACGATATTCCGGAGGAGTACCGCGACGATGCGGAGGATCTGCTCAACCAGCTCGACGGGTTGCTGAATGGCTAATAGCGCACAGTCGGATTCCACGCAGCTCGCGGCGTATGTCGCGGACAAGCTTGCCGAGCATGTCACGGATGTCGTGCTCAGTCCCGGTTCGCGCAACTCGCCTCTCGCGTACGCATTGCTCGCCCGCCGCGACATCAGGGTGCACGTGCGTATCGACGAACGATCTGCCGCCTTCACCGCCCTGGGGCTTGCCCGGGTCCAACACCGCCACGTCGGCGTTGTGATGACCTCGGGAACTGCGGTGGCGAACACATACCCCGCAGTCATTGAGGCGCACATGTCTCATACCCCGATCGCGATCATCAGCGCGGATCGGCCGGAACGTCTCGTGGGCACTGGTGCTTCGCAGACGATCTGGCAGCAGGGCATTTTCGGCCGTTACGCTGCCACCCAGCAGGTCACGCAGGTCGGCGACGCACTCAGTTTCGACGCCGACCAGGTGCACATCAACGTCGCCTTCGACACCCCGCTCGTGCCGGAGACCCTGCCGGAGCAGGTGGGAACCCCGCGCCGGGTGGGGCCTGGCCGCCTGCGCCCGTCGGAAGGCCGCGGCGCCGCGGATACCGGACCCGCCGGGGCAGTCGACCACGGCGAGGTCGAGGTCGACCTGACCCTGAACACGCTCGTCATCGCTGGCGACGAAGCGTGGGAGGTGCCCGGTTTGGAGCACGTGCCCACGATCGCGGAGCCTACAGCACCGACGCCGTTCCACCAGGTCCACCCGCTGGCCGCACGGTTCTTCACCCAGGACGAGGTGGCGGTCAGCCACGACGGTGGTGATTTCGCCGCGTCCACGAAGCCGGACCAGGTCATCGTGGTGGGCCACCCGACGCTGCACCGCGACGTCATGGCGCTGCTGGCGGACAACACCATCGAAGTCATCGGCATCACCCGTACTGAGACGGTCACGGGCAACCCGGACAAAGTGGGCAGCCGCGTGAAGGTGACGGGGCAGCCGACGGATACCTGGCTGAAGATCTGCGAGGCCGCCGGCGATGTCGGAGCAGATACCGTCCGCAAAGCACTGGGGGACGAGGAGTTCGGGTTCACCGGGTTGCATGCCGCGGCCGCTGTGTGCGACACCCTGGCGGTGGGCGACACACTCGTGCTCGGGTCCTCGAATCCGGTGCGCGACGCGAGCCTTGTGGGGATGCCTTTCGACGGCGTGTCCACCTACTCCGCGCGCGGTGCCGCCGGCATTGACGGCACCATTTCCCAGGCTGTGGGCGTGGCATTGGCGACGCAGTCGCTGCATCCGGACGAGATCCGCGCGCCGCGCACTGTCGCTCTAGTCGGTGACCTGACCTTCCTGCACGACGCAGGTGGGCTGCTCGTCGGCCCGGGCCAGCCGCGCCCAGGCAACCTCACCATCGTTGTGGCCAACGACAACGGCGGCGGCATCTTCGAGACCCTCGAGGTCGGGGCGGAGTCCGTCCGCGACAATTTCGAGCAGGCCTTCGGTACGCCGCATGACGCGGATATTGAGTCGATTGCCGCCGGATACGGCGTTTCCTACAGCAGGGCGGAGAGTATCGAGGAATTGACGGGGGCGCTGCTAGATGGCGTCGATAAGCCTGAGCCCGTCGTTGTGATTGAGGCCGTGACCACGCGCGCGACGCGTCGGGCGCTGTCCGAGCAGCTGAAGAAATAGAAATGGCCCGGGTCAAGGTCGCGCGGCGGCGCCTCCACCAGCTCATCATCGTGCTGTACATGTGCGCGATGCTTGGCAGCATCGCCATGGTCGCGGGACCGGCGTACAACGATTACACGATCTCCCGCGACCCCGGCCGCGGCATCGCCACCGTCACGGGCGTGAGCTGGACCCGCACATCCGTCGACTACCAGGATGAGACAGGCCAATTCCACTCGCCGCAACGCGGTTTGCTGTACCCCTCCGGCCTTGGCGACGGGCAGCAAGTGTGGGTGACGTACGCGAAACGCGACCCCGAACTCGTCAAGGTGGAGGGGCGCAGTTGGACGCTCGCGATCATTCCGGCGCTGTCCGTCGGTGCGGCGTCTACCTTGATCGCTGTGGCCGCGTGGCTAGGTGCCAATGCCTTAGGTAAGAAAGGCCGGACCAAGGGGCGAAAGTTCACCTCGCGTTCCCGTGAAAGCAAGGACTAATTAGCGCGCGGCATGAATAATGCCCACATGCGTGTTGCCATTGTCGCCGAGTCTTTCCTGCCCAACGTCAACGGAGTGACGAATTCGATTCTCCGTGTCCTGGAACATCTCGAGCGTACGGGCCACGAAGCGATCGTGATCGCGCCGGGAGCGCGCGCGAACCAGGAAGAGGTCGCCGAGTACGCGGGTTTTCCCATCGTCCGCGTGCCCACCGTGATGGTGCCGCTGGTGGATTCTCTGCCGATCGGTGTGCCGAACGGGACGACCACGCGCGTGTTGCGCGAATTCAAGCCGGATATCGTCCACCTGGCCAGCCCCTTCGTGCTCGGCGGTGCCGGTGCCGTGGCCGCGAAGCGTCTCAATCTGCCGGCAATTGCTCTGTTTCAGACTGATGTCGCCGGCTACACCGCGCGCTATCACGTCGGCTTCCTCGAGTCCGCAGCGTGGGTGTGGGCGCGCAACCTGCACAACATGACGCAGATGACGCTCGCGCCGTCGTCGGTGACGATCGGGGAGCTGGAGGCCCACGGCATCAAGAACATCCGCCGCTGGGGCCGCGGCGTGGACTCAGAACTGTTCCGCCCAGACCGCCGCTCCCAAAAGCTGCGGAAGAAGTGGGACCCGACAGGAAAGAAGAAGATCGTCGGCTTCGTTGGCCGCCTCGCCTCTGAGAAGGGCGTTGAGCGACTCACCGCCTTGCATGGCGACCCGAATATTCAGCTGGTCATCGTCGGCGACGGTCCATTGAGGCGCGAGCTGGGTAAACGGATGCCCTCTGCGGTATTCACGGGTCAGCTGGGCGGCAAGAAACTCGCCGCCGCTTACGCCAGCCTGGACCTGTTTGTGCACACTGGTGAGTTCGAGACTTTCGGCCAGACCATCCAGGAGGCGCAGGCCTCCGGCACCCCGACGATCGGCCCGCGCGCCGGTGGCCCCATCGATCTGATCGAGCCGGGCTACAACGGTGACCTGCTGGACGTGGAGACCTTTGAGCGTGACCTGCCTGCTTCCGCCGCCGCGATTCTCGAGCCGGACACGCTGGAGGAGATGAGCGTCAACGCCCGTGCCTCTGTGGCCGACAAGACATGGCCTGCGCTGTGCGACCAGCTCCTCGGCTACTACGAAGAGGTCATCGACGGCTACCCGAAGAAGGGCCGCCGCCCGCTGAGGCGCTGATTCCTGCTCCACCCTCCTGCCCGGGGCCTGGCTCAGTAGGGCAGCGGCGGGACAGTCGCCTAGACTCTTTGGCTATGGCCAAGGCGAACCTGGAGAAGAACCCGCTGGATGTCGCGGGAATGTTCGATGAAGTAGGAAAGAACTACGACATCACCAACACGGTCATGACAGGTGGCCTGGACCGCTACTGGCGCAAGCGCACTCGTGAGCGCCTGGATTTGAAGCCGGGTGAGAAGGTCCTCGACCTCGCCGCGGGCACGGCAGTATCCACGGTGGAGCTGACCAAATCCGGCGCGTGGTGCGTGGCGTGCGATTTCTCCCAAGGCATGCTCGCGGCGGGTAAGCACCGCGATGTGCCCAAGGTCGTGGGCGATGCGATGCATCTGCCATTCGCCGACGAGACGTTCGATGCCGTCACCATTTCCTACGGCCTGCGCAATGTCCACGATTTCGAGGCCGGCTTGCGCGAAATGGCGCGCGTGACCAAACCGGGCGGGCGCTTAGTGGTCAACGAATTCTCCACTCCCGTCGTGCCGGTGTTTTCCACGCTCTACCGCGAGTATTTACCCCGCGTGATCCCGCTGTTGGGCAAGGTCTTCTCTTCCAATGCGGAGGCCTACGAGTACCTCGCGGAGTCCATCCGTGCCTGGCCGGACCAGGAAGACTTAGCCGCCGCGATCAACGCCAACGGCTGGAGCGACTGCGGCTGGCAGAATCTCGCCCTGGGCATTGTGGCGCTCCACGGCGCGGTCAAGGCCTAGGTCGCATCCCACAGCGGGCTGTCTGCCCGCACGCGCGATACTCCCTTACCGGCGAGACGCCAGACGCGCGCGACGAGGTCGCGGTCGGCATCCGTGACGAGGTTGCCCATCAGGCGTGCGGCGGCGGGCATGAGGTAGCGGCCGCCGAGCCCGCGCAGTGCGAGCGGGCCTGCCGCGGGGAGGAATTGCGGGTAGGTGAGCATGCGCGCGAGGGTGCGGGCGAGTACGAATGCCTCGCCGTAGTTTCGGCGCAGCTCATGCGGCCAGGCCAAGGTCAGGTCGGGGCGCTTCCCGTGGGAATCGGTAATGAGTTCCACCGCCATGATCGCGGTTTCCAGGCCGTAGTCGATGCCCTCGCCGTTGAGCGGGTTGACGCAGGCGGCGGCATCGCCGATGAGCATCCAGTTCGGGCCCGCGACATTGGACACCGCGCCGCCCATCGGCAGCAGAGCGGAGGTGATGTTCTCCGGCTCGCCCAGCTGCCACTCTGCGCGCTGCTGGGAGGCGTAGAGGGCGAGCAGCTTCTTCGTGTTCACCTTCGCCGGGCGCGCATCGGTGGACAGGGCACCACAGCCGAGGTTCACCGCGCCGTCGCCGAGCGGGAAGATCCACCCGTAGCCGGGCTGGATCACGCCGGAATCGTCGCGCAGTTCCACGTGGGAATGCATCCACGGCTCAGCGGAGAACGGGGTCGCGCAGTACGAGCGCGCCGCGATGCCGTAGACCTCCCCGCGGTGCCATCTCCGGCCGAGCTTCTTGCCGAAGGGGGAGCGCACACCGTCGGCGACGATCACCCATGTCGCGCCCAGCGTGCCCTGCGGGGTGACCACCCCGGTGATCGACCCGTCCGCGCCGAATTCAGCGTCGGTGGCGGAGCAGTCGTAGAACATCTCGGCGCCGGAGGAGGCGGCGAGGTCGGCCAAGGCGGCGTCGAAAAGCGAGCGCGGCGAGGCGGAACCTTCCGTGCCGTACGCGCCGTCGGGCCAAGGGGCGGTCACGGATCCGCCGTAACCGTGCAGCTTGAGGCCATGATTGCGGTAGGCGGGCAGGGCGGAATCGAGCCCGAGTTCCTGCAGTGCGTGCACCGCGCGGGGAGTCAGCCCGTCGCCGCATGTCTTGTCGCGGCCGTGCGGCGCGGCGTCGATGACAGCGACCGACAGGCCAGCGCGACGAGCGGCGATTGCGGCGGCGGAACCAGCGGGTCCCGCGCCGACGACGACGCACTCAAACGATTTCACCGAACATATTGTGCCAGACGAGTTATGTGTGGACTACGGTTAAGGGGACGCACAACCGCACGACCCCGCAAGGACGATAGATGACCAACGGCACTCCCACGTCGCCCGCCGTCGACACCCAGCTCGACCTCGGCGATGAGGCCTTGGCGCAGCGCGTCACCGCAGGGTTGAACAAGGTGGAAGAGCTCATGTTCGAGCGCCTCTCTGCAGGAGAGGATTTCTTGAGTGAGCAGGTCACCCACCTGGCCAAAGCCGGCGGGAAGCGCTTCCGCCCGTTGATGGCCGTGCTGGCCAGCGAGTTCGGGCCGAACCCGCAGGCAGAAAATGTGATCCGCGGTGCCGCGATCGTGGAGCTGGTCCACCTGGCCACGCTGTACCACGACGACGTGATGGACGAGGCTGTCAAGCGCCGCGGTGTCGAGTCGGCGAATTCGCGCTGGACCAACACGGTCGCGATTCTCTCCGGCGATTTCCTGCTCGCCGAGGCATCGCGGTTGATGAGTGAGATCGACACCGCCACTGTCCGCCATTTCGCGGAGACGTTCAGCGATTTGGTCACCGGCCAGATGCGCGAGACCGTCGGCGCCCGTGGCGGCGATCCGGTCGAGCACTACCTCGAGGTCATCCGCGAAAAGACCGGCGTGCTCATCGCATCCGCCGCGTACTTGGGTGCCACGCACTCGGGCGCGGATGAGGCAACGGTGCGCACGATCAAGGAGGTCGGCGAGGCGATCGGCATGGTCTTCCAGATCGTCGACGACATCATCGACATCTTCTCCGATTCCGAACAGTCCGGAAAGACCCCGGGTACGGATCTGCGCGAAGGCGTGTTCACCCTCCCGGTCCTCTACGCCCTCAAGGATGAGGGGGAAGCGGGCGAAGAGCTCCGCGGCCTTCTCACGGGTCCGCTCACCGAGGATGCCGACGTGGAGCGCGCACTGACGCTCATCGGACAGACGGACGGCCGCAAGCGCGCGCTTGACGACGTTCACCGCTACCTCTCCATCGTCGATACCCGCCTGAGTGATCTTCCCGGCATTCCGGCGAATGAGGCAATGCGCCAGATCGCCCGGTACACCGTCGACCGCGTCGGCTGAAAAACGCTTCTCAACTGCCGATTTGTTGTTTCCGTGACCCGCTGCTGTAGAGTAGTCCAAGCACGCCAGGTTGCCCGAGCGGCCAAAGGGAGCGGACTGTAAATCCGCCGGCATTGCCTTCAGAAGTTCGAATCTTCTACCTGGCACCACATACAGCGCGCACTGCGGAGAATTCACGCGGTGCGCGCTTCTTCATTTTCCAGTTACGCGGACGTCACTTTCAGGCCAGTGGATGTTCAATGTGCGGGGATAGTTTCGGACGGGTACATCTGCCCCCAACATGTGAAGGATCATTCCGTGTCCCGTTCCCGCTTCCGCGCCGCACTCGCTGTGCCGGCTGCCGCATCCCTGGTTCTCTCCGCTGCCGCTATCCCGGCCTCTGCCGCAGAGACGGCTGATAAGTCCTCCCTGGTCATCAACGAGGTCGTTTCCAACGATGACCCGATCGGCGACTGGGTCGAGCTGGCTAACCTGGACAACAACCAGGACCTGGACATCTCCGGCTGGAAGGTCCTGGACGACAAGGACGACCACACCCCGATCGTGTTCCCGGAGGGCACCAAGGTCGAGTCCGGCGGCTACTTCGCCTTCTACACGGACGGCGCAGCCAACACTCCGGACCATTCGGAGGGCTTCGGCCTGGGTAAGGGCGATTCCGTCCGCGTCTACGATGCCGAGGGCAACCTTGTTGTAGAGACGACCTGGGAAGGCCACGCGGTGCCGTCCTGGGGCCGTGTTCCGGACAAGACCGGCGAGTTCGCTACCACCGGCGCGTCGACTCGCGGCGCGAAGAACGAGGCCGGCGCTGGCGAGCAGCCGGGTGACGAAGAGCCCGCTGCGCCGGAGGCGAGTCAGCCGTGGCCGTACGACAACGTCTACGACGTCGACCTCGGCGGCGATTTCACCGGTGACGACATGTCCGGTGTGGATTTCGACGACAAGGGCCGCGCCTGGGTGGTCAACAACGGCTCCGGCAAGCTCTACGCCCTCGACTACGACGAGGCCACTAAGAAGTACACGGTCGCCGGCACCTGGACGCTGAAGTACGCCGACGACAAGGACGGAGTTGTGGACGCCGAGGGTGTCACCGTCGGCCCGGACGGCGCGATCTACGTGGCCACCGAGCGCAATAACGCCCACAAGAAGGTCTCCCGCCCGTCCGTCCTCCGTTTCGAGGTCAAGGAAGGCGCAGAGGAGCTCACCGCCACCAAGGAGTGGAACCTGAAGGACGTCGTCGGCGAGATCGAGGCCAACGCTGGCCTCGAAGCCATCTCCTACATTCCGGAGCAGAAGCTCTTCGCAGTCGGCGTCGAGGCTAATGGCAAGGTCTACTTCCTCGACCTGAAGGAAGACGGCACGCACGAGCTCAAGCAGGAATACCAGTCGCCGTTCGCCGGCGTCATGGCGCTCGACTACCGCCAGCAGGACAAGCAGCTCCGCGTGCTTTGCGACGAAGCGTGTGATGGCCAGTCCATCCTGCTTGCCCACAATGGCTCTGAGTTTGCCCCGGCTTCTGAGATCCAGGCTCGTCCGGCGCACTTCGCCAACCTGGCGAACGAGGGCTTCGGCTCCTACACCTCCACCGGTGAGTGCGTCGGCGGTAAGGCAGAGGCCACCACGCGCTTCCTGTGGGCCGACGACGGCGGTAAGGGCATCTCCATGCGCGGCGCGCAGGATGTCAGGACCGTCGACTGCACCGACGGCTCCGACGATGCCAACGCCGGCGACCAGGGCAGTGCCCAGTCCAGCAACGGTGCTAAGGATGGCTCCAGCGCCGGTACCGTCATCGGCGCAATCTTCGGCGTTCTGCTGGCCTTCATCGCTGGTATCGCCTCTGCCGGTCCGATCGCTCAGTGGGCGAAGGACAACCTCGGCGCAGAGTTCAAGCTGCCGTTCTAAGCCCTGACCACCTGCCCACGCTCAGCACAGCTCACGCGGCGCGAAAGTGTGGGCAGGTGGGGCCTTAGGTGGCGCGCATAGGGCTCTATAAAAGCGTTCAAAAATAGGCTCTAACCTGACGATTTGTATGTTCAATATGCGTCGGGTTAATCTTTCAAAGGCTTCAAACGAGCGGGTAACGCTTAAGAGGCTTAAGCCCCCTTAGCTCAGTCGGCAGAGCGTCTCCATGGTAAGGAGAAGGTCAGCAGTTCGATTCTGCTAGGGGGCTCTGTTGTTTGCTGGCAACGGACATGATTGGTTTACTCTTTTCATGTGCGCTCGCTAGCGGACACATGGCGGTGTAGCTCAGTGGTAGAGCAAGCGACTCATAATCGCTGTGTCGAGAGTTCAATTCTCTCCATCGCTACTCATCACCTCGGTCTCGGTCGGGGAGATGTGCTCACCCACTCCGGGGCCGTGCAGGTGCCGTGGTAGGGTTGGCGTACTGTCAGCCGGAACACCGAGAAATCGGTCGCCCGGCAGTGGAAAACAGTGCACCTAGGGGCGTGGCGCAATTGGTAGCGCAACGGTCTCCAAAACCGTAGGTTGCAGGTTCGAGTCCTGTCGCCCCTGCCATATAGACCAACTCGAGGAGAGCTGTGACTGATAATCAGCCTGGACGGAACACCGCAAAGCCGACCGGCAAGCGCCAGCGCAGCGGCGCGAGCTCTGTCACCTCTGAGTCCTATGAGGAGAAGCGCGTTGAAAAGGCCGCTCCCGAGGACCAGGACAAGACCGGCAACGGCGCTGCCGCATTCCCGGGTGAAGTCGTCAGTGAAATGCGCAAGGTCGTCTGGCCGACCGGGCAGCAGATGCTCAACTACACCCTCATTGTCTTCGGCTTCCTCATCGTCCTGACCGCGCTGGTGTGGGGTGTCGACCACCTCGCGGCGTGGGGAGTTGAAAACATCCTCGTCCCTTAAGCTATACTCGCGCAGTAGAGAAAATATCCCGCCTCCCAGCACACTGGGTAAGGCGGGATAAGTTTTTCGCCTAGCTGAGTAAGCTGGGCACCAATTGAGGACTTGAAACCATCATTAGCCATCGCGCCCACGTCACCGCGCGGCGCGTGCCAACTGCAAGGAGCGGAAATGGCCGACGACAACGAGTACAGCGTGGAAGCCAACGAGGCCGAAATGGTCGCCGAAGGCGGTGCCGTGCAGGAATCCACCGACCCGGAAGTGACCGAGGCAGACGAGACGGCTGCACCAGAGTCCACGGACTCTGCCGACAACGCCGAGGACACCACCGAGCAGCAGAGCCAGGAGATGGTCGCCGAGGGCGATGTCACGGAGCAGCCGGTCCAGGAAGCCGACGCTGAGGCCGCCGACGATGCTGAGGCTGGCACCGACGCTGAGGCCGGCACCGATGCCGAGGCTGCTACCGACCCGGAGGCAGCACTGTCCGGTGAGTCGGAGGAATCCGCAGACGCTGAGTACAAGGCGCGCCTGCGCAAGTACACCCGTGAGCTGAAGAAGCTGCCCGGCCAGTGGTACATCATCCAGTCCTACTCGGGCTACGAGAACAAGGTGAAGACCAACCTGGACATGCGTATCCAGACCCTCGAGGTGGAGGACTCCATCTACGACGTGGTCGTCCCGATCGAGCAGGCCATCGAGCTGAAAGACGGCAAGAAGAAGCTGGTCAAGCGCAAGCTGCTTCCGGGCTACGTGCTCGTCCGCATGGACATCAACGACGCGGCCTGGTCCGTGGTGCGTGAGACCCCGGGCGTGACCTCCTTCGTCGGCAACGAGGGCAACGCCACCCCGGTCAAGCACCGCGACGTGGCTAAATTCCTCATGCCGAAGGAACCGAAGGTCGACGAGGATGCTTCCAAGACCGAGGCGAATGCCGAGGGCGAGACCGTCATCGCCATGCCAGAGCAGGAAGAGAAGCCGAAGGTCGCGCACGACTTCGAGGTCGGCGAGGCAGTCACCATTCTCTCCGGCGCGCTGGCCAGCGTCTCCGCAACGATCAACGAGATCGACCCGGAGACCGGCAAGATTCAGGCGCTCGTGTCCATCTTCGGCCGCGAGACCCCGGTCGAGCTCACCGCCGACCAGATCGAGCGCATCATGTAGTGTGCCTCGACTCTGAGCACTGCTTACCCTGTGACAAACCGGCCCCCGTGGCCGGTTTTCGCGATTTGGGTCAGGGGAGCGTGGTGGCATACACTTATCGGTCGTGCCTGCACACAAGCAGGTGCGTGAACACGTTCATCCCCGGTGGCTGCGTCGATAAGCGAAAAGCGTCGAGGTGGCATCCGGAAGGCCCAGTTATTCATCGTGGCTGGAGTCTGTACCTAGGAAAGAGGTAATCCGATGGCTAAAAAGAAGGTCACTGGCCTGATCAAACTGCAGATCGAGGCTGGTATGGCTAACCCGGCACCGCCGGTCGGTCCGGCTCTCGGTGCGCACGGCGTCAACATCGTCGAGTTCACCAAGGCTTACAACGCTGCGACCGAGTCCATGCGCGGCAACATCGTCCCGGTGGAGATCACGGTCTACGAGGACCGCTCCTTCGACTTCATCCTGAAGTCCCCGCCGGCCGCGAAGCTGCTGCTCAAGGCTGCTGGTCTGAAGAAGGGCTCCGGCGTTCCGCACACTGACAAGGTCGGTTCTGTGACCTGGGAGCAGTGCAAGGAAATCGCTGAGACCAAGAAGAAGGACCTCAACGCCCGCGACATCGAGGCTGGCGCCGCGATCATCGCTGGTACCGCCCGTTCCATGGGCATCGATGTGAAGAAGTAAACCTTCTTCATTTCTCTCGGCTTAGTCCCGTCCCGGGACCTAGCCAGTGGGAGGGTCTGGTCTGACCCGCACCACACTTCCAACTACTGACACGTCATTAACTGACAAGTAAGGAAATCAACATGGCCAAGAAGCACTCCAAGGCTTACAACGAGAAGCTGGCGAAGGTTGACCGCGAGAGCGTGTACTCCCCGCTCGAGGCAGTCAAGCTCGCTAAGGAAACCGCATCCGAGAAGTACGACGCAACCATCGACGTCGCGATGCGTCTGTCCGTCGACCCGCGCAAGGCTGACCAGCTGGTCCGCGGCACTGTCAACCTGCCGAACGGCACCGGTAAGAACGTCCGCGTCGCTGTCTTCGCCGAGGGCGAGAACGCCACCAAGGCGCAGGAAGCTGGCGCCGACATCGTCGGTTCCGACGAACTGATCGAGCAGATCAATGCTGGCAACATCGACTTCGACGTCGCTATCGCCACCCCGGACCAGATGGCTAAGGTCGGCCGCGTCGCCCGCGTCCTCGGCCCGCGTGGCCTGATGCCGAACCCGAAGACCGGCACCGTCACCCCGGATGTGACCAAGGCTGTCTCCGAGTCCAAGGGCGGCAAGATCGCCTTCCGCGTGGACAAGGCTTCCAACCTCCACGCTCTGATCGGCAAGGCATCCTTCACCCCGGAGCAGCTCGCCGAGAACTACGGTGCTCTCCTGGACGAGGTGCTGCGTCTCAAGCCGGCATCTGCCAAGGGCATCTACCTGAAGAAGATCACCGTCTCTGCAACCCAGGGCCCCGGCATCCCGGTGGACACCAACGTGCAGAAGAACTACACCGAGGCGTAAATAGCGTGAGGCACTAGCCTCCTCGCCGCTTCGTGCATCTGACCCCGCTTCGGCGGGGTCTTTTGCTTTGGTGCCTGCCTCCTACAATCCGGGGATCGTCGCAATACCGGCCGGAAGGCCGGAGCTCGCGGGAGCAGTTTGAGAGTGGAACCGATTGCGGCTCCGCGCCGTCTAATCATGTAGACGGAAGGGGGCGTTTTGGCCGCTAGTTATATTCCTCGACCGAGGAAGAGCTTTGTCAACAGTTTGGAAAAAGTCCGCGGGCGTGGTGCACCTCGTTGGAGGGATCGGAAAGCCAGACGTATTTTTGAGTATGACCCCTTGCATGGGCACATTGAGGGCTAAAACCTGCAAGGAAAGCACGTCGGAGTGTTCGATGTGATCTCAGGCGAACTAATTGGCCCGGCGGTGAAAGGGAGGAGGATCGATGTTTAGGACGTATGTGGACGCGTGTCTCGACGGGGATGCGCGCCCGGACGATGTCGACGACTGGGTTGATGCATGGCACGACGATGCACCGGGAAGCGAGAACCTTTCACTCGATGCCTTCCTCGGTTTCACGTCAGAGGAATACGCCCGATGGGCGAGGGACGGGTCCGCCCTGCAGGAGATCCTCGACCGCCGCCGGTCGCAGCGGCAGACCGTGTAAGAAGAAACAAGGTTTCGTGACTTCTCGATGTCTCCTGCAGTTACGCCGAGCACTTTTGCGTTAAGCGGAAAAGCGTGTCCGCTCGGTAAGCTGCCCGGCTGGCACGGCCTCCACCAGAAAGTCGAAGGCTGACGGGAAGACTGAGACGAAGAAAGTTCGTCTGTTGTCAAGGATGAGCAGCGCCGGTATGACTGTCTGTCATGCTGAATGAACTAGCCCCCGAAAGTTGGACTGGTTTAATTCTAGGCGGTTAGGGCTTCAAGGGTCTGATTCCGATATTGCATCGGGGTCAGGCCCTTGAGTCGTTGTTGGATGCGTTCGGTGTTGTACCACTGGATAGACATGGACGGCATCAAACACATCCTGGGCTTGTGGATCGCCGATAACGAAGGCGCCGCATTCTGGGCGTCAGTGTGCGCTGACCTTGCCAACCGCGGGGTCCAAGACATGTTCATCGTCTGCTGCGACGGGCTCAAGGGTCTGCCCGAGGCGGTGGAAGCGACCTGTCCGAATTCCATGGTGCAAACCTGCATCGTGCACCTGATCCGGGCGGCGAACACGTGGGTGTCCTACCAGGACCGCAAACCCGTATCCAGCGCTTTGCGGGAGGTCTACACTGCGCCGAACTAGGACACCGCGCGTGCCGCCCAGCGTGCGAAGAAGGCGAAACGGGCAACTGAGTGCAACGGCTATATTGAAGGGGCAAAAGCCAACGGGTGGAAACAAGCCATCAACCAACTAGCCGTGGCATACCCCGACCGATTCGCGGACTACTTGTAAACCAAGCCCCCGCACACAAACAATCGGGCACTCTCTCTTCTGTAATTGGCCTTACAACGGTTCCACATCTATAAGCTATGCGAAGTTACCGTAGCCAGAAATGGTGCTCACCCATAAGAACGCTGGTACGACGAAAGCCGCGGCGAATGTGAAGGCAAAAGCACGCCATGATCGGTCGCTAAGCCGATCCTTTTTCAACATGTAGACAGACATGGCTAATACACCCAACGCCACCAATGAAGGTAGAGGTAGCCCATAGAAGACAAAAGGTATTGGAAGCCATGTGGACAGGAGCACTCCGCCATAAAGGGTTGCGATGCCCAAGACAATTCCAAAAAGCATTCCCGGAATGATCGTTCTTTCTTTCACAACAAATTCCTTACCAATCAGTTTATCTTGATCAGACCACCGTTTTTAGCCTGCGCATGACATTCATTGACGGGGCCCGGCGGGGTCTTTTGCTTTGCTGTTTCACTTCCCGGCCAGTGCTCCGCACCATGCGCCTTATTGGAAACGGTTACCGCCAAATGTGGGTAATTGTATCTACACTAGATGAAAATCGTTCGCATTTGCCGTAATCTAGCGCGCGATCATTTAGCGCAAAAAGTGAAGAGAGGTGCCACGGAGTGTCGCGCGTTGAAACAGCGGCGGGGCGGATTTCCCGCGATGGCGGAAGCGAAGGTGTGCTGGAGCGTGCAGGCATGGCCGTGTTCAAGGCTGTCACCCTCGTGGTGAGCGGAGTTCTGGCGCTCGCAGCTGGAGCGGGGCATGCCAACGCCGCGGAATTGACTCTGGACAGCGGGCACGTGGACGTCTTTCATGTCTCCGCTGACGGCGGGAACCTGAAGCTCGATCTCCGCGAGGATGTCACCGGTCAGCACGTAACCCACGATCCGGCGGATGTCCTGCTCGAGGTCGGGGAGAACACGCGGACTGATGCGACTGCTGATGTCGCCGAGATCGGCGAGAGTGGCTATCTGCTGCCGCAGACGCAGGACCCCGACAAACTGTGGCCGGGCTGGGATACGAACGATGTGAAGTCGAGTGGATTCGATGCCGTTGATATCACGTTTGAAGAGGTCGACGGTCCGGGCGAGGTGTACCTGTTCCAAGAGAAGGGGTTCGGGGACGTCGCGTCCGTTCTCGCTGACGGTGAATTGACGCTGGAGTCTGGCAGCGTCATCGAGCAGAGTGAACCGTCGCACGTCCACACCAACTGGTTGTTCACCGAGCCGGGCACGTACACGATGACGGTGAAGGCCGTCGCGGACGACGCGGAGTCGAACGAGGCGACCTACACCTGGCAGGTCAGCGAGGGCGATGGATCCGCAGACGATTCGGATTCCGACTCTGATACCGGCACAACCGGCAGGGACCGCTCGGCCGCAGGGTTGAGCGACGGTGGTTCTGATTCTTCGACGACGAAAAGCGCCGGAAAGACCGATTCTTCCACCACGAAATCGAAGACGGACAAGGGCACGACAGCGGGCGGCAGCGGCAACGGATCCGCC
The DNA here is from genome assembly GCF_025144155.1 of Corynebacterium sp. p3-SID1194. Taxonomy (NCBI): domain Bacteria; kingdom Bacillati; phylum Actinomycetota; class Actinomycetes; order Mycobacteriales; family Corynebacteriaceae; genus Corynebacterium; species Corynebacterium sp. p3-SID1194. The sequence continues at coordinate 150,416 of NZ_JALXWY010000002.1, read as the reverse complement.
GCCCAGCAAGCGCAGGGCGCTAACGGTGGAAGCAACGGAGGTGGAAACGGAGAAGGCGGCGAGAAATGCACCGCTGCGCTGGTCCCGCGGGTGAAAGACGACCGCACCTCGCCGGCGTCGTGGAAGGACCCGGCGGGGCTGACTTTCGGCCTGGGTGATGCGGCGAAGGCGCAGCTGCCACAGGAGATCGGACCGGTCCCGGCGGGGGATGTCTGGATGATCGGCTCGGTGCAGCAGGCCGGTGTGCCGTGGCTGGGAGCGAATACCCAGCACGAGTCGCTGATCCAAAACACCACCGGCGAGGTGACCTGGGAGGTCACTGACTTCGAGGGTCCGGGACCGATGACGGTATTCACCCAGGGCGGGCTCGGCCAGGTCGTGGGCGAGCAATGGTTCAGCGCAAGCAACGGCAAGGCACAGGGCAGCCACACTATCCCGGGCAACACGCATGTGCACCCGTCGTGGGTCTTCGGCAAAGAGGGCACGTACAAGGTGACGGTGAAGCAGTCGGCGAAGACGAAGAGCGGCGAGACCGTGAGCGGTTCTGCCACGCTGACATTCGTCGTCGGCGGAAAGGGCAATGCAGATAGCGGCCACTTCGACTTCGGCGCGATTTATGACGCCAAGGGCAGCTGCTCTTCCGGCGGCGGTGGCGCCGCGGGTGGTGCCGGAGGAAGCTCGGGTAGCGCTGCTGCGTCAGGCACTGCCGGTGGCAGTCTCGCGGACACCGGGATGTCGATCATGACTGTGCCATTCGCCATTCTGGGCATCGGTGTGCTGGTCTTCGGCGCGGGCATGATCCGGATCTCCCGGAAGTTGATTGGATGAGCAGACACGCCGCAGCGCGGGGTCTAGCCGCACTGGGACTGGTGGCGGCACTCGCCGGGTGTAGTGGTCCGTCGACCGCGGCGGAGGACGCCGATGGTAAGGCGAAGGTCGTGGCCACGACCTCGATCCTGGCGGACATCGTCTCCCACGTCGCCGGCGATGCCGCGGATGTGACGGGGCTGATCCCGGCGGGGGCGGACGCGCACAGTTATGAGTTGGGGCTGCGTGCCGTGCGCGATATCGCGTACGCCGATGCGGTGTTCACCAACGGGCTGTTGCTCGAACCGCAGCAGTTACAGCGCACCGTCGAGAGCACCGTGCCGGAAAATGCGCGTGTCGTTCCTGTCGCTGAGCAGGCGCAGCGTCACGGCTTCCAGCCGCGCATGCTCGTGGAGGATGCCGGATTGGACGCGCCGTGGCTCGGCTTGCGCGTCGCGGCACCAGAGCAGGATTCAGCCGGGGCGCCGGAGCAGAACCCACCAGCGGTGCCGAAAACCGCGGTGGCTGATATTGCACTGAAGAAGCTCGAAGGCCCAGGCGATGCGGCCGCGTATATCGTGGGCACGTTCGGGACCCCGGAGTTGCTATTCAATTCCGCGGACGGCACCAACGCGGATGATGCCACGACCCTTCCGGTGGATGCGCATACGCATGTCAGTTGGGCGTTCAGTAAACCGGGCATCTACAAGCTCACCATCGGTGCTGATGCGCGTGATGCGGTGGGGGAGCCGGCGACGCCGCTGCAGGAGCAGACCTTCACCATTGCCGTCGGCGTGGATCCGCACACGGCGGTGCCGGGCGCGGAGGTGCTAGAGCACGGCCACGTGGACATCACCGCTGAGTTCGGCGCGGAACGCACTGGACGGCTGGCGCTGCTCGGCGATGCGCCGAAGAAGGACCAACGGGGTGTCACGCAGTCCACACGCCACGAATACGACCCGGCCCGCACGGTCATCGCGGTGCCGAGTGCGACGCTCCAGGAGGTGCCCGCCGGGCGCGAGTACCGCTTCCTCGGCAATCCCGGCGACGAGACGTACCTGCTCCCGCAGGCAGTGCTGGGCAAGCATGTGCACGGTGAGTACGACCCGCATTTCTGGCACGACGTCGAAGCCGTGAAAGCAGTGGTCAAGGTGGTGCGTGACGAGCTGGGCTCTGCGGATTCGCAGCACAGTGCGCAGTACAGCACCAACGCCGAGAACTACCTCGCCGAGCTGGATGATCTGCACGCGGAGATGAAGCGCACTTACGGCACGATCCCGCAGAGCAACCGCAATTTGGTCACCACGCACGACGGATACGGGTACCTCGCGGACGCCTATGGGCTCACCCTCGCCGGGTATGTCAGCCCGAACCCGTCGGTGGAACCCAGTCCGCGCGATGTCATCGCGTTGACCCGCACGTTGGAGAACCTCAACGTCCCGGCGGTCTTCCTCGAGCCTGTCGCGCAGAGCCGCCCAGCGGAGCTGTCCGAGGTCGCCGGCCGTTTGGGGATCCAGGTGTGCACCATCCGCGGCGACGCGCTCGACCCGCCAGGGAAGGGCCCGGCGCAAACCTATATCGACTTCATGCGCAGCAATGCGCAATCGCTTTCCACGTGCCTCGCAAATGAAAGGAACAACTCATGAAACTTCGCACCCGCATTGCAGCGTCCGTCCTCGCAGCAGGACTTTTCGGAGCATCGCTTATCGACGCCCCCTTGGCCCTCTCCCAAGCCCCCGCCGATGACCCAGCTCTGCAGCAGACAGTGCAGGACGATGAAAAGATCGCGCCACTGGGGGAGAAGGCGGTGATCTCCGCCGGGCACGCGGACCTTGGCCCGCTGTACGTGGACGGGGAAATGACCTTCATGGTGCGCGATGATTCGCAGGTGCCGCCGGTGTGGCGCCATCTTGAGGACGTGGTTTTCGAGGTCTCCGATGAGGCGAAGCAGACGCTGCCGGAGGGTGAAGATTTCGACTTCACAGGCGCGAAGGCCGGAGACGAGGTGTGGGTGGTCCCGCAAAATGAGGTCCCTGGTGTGCCGTGGCTGGGGTGGAATACCCAGTCGCCGAAGGTGGTGGACACCACCGACCGCGGCGTCAGCCTGGAATTCGGCGGGCATGAAGGTGAGGGCGATTTCTCCCTGTTCTTGCAGTCTGGCGGGTTCAGCGAGCCACAGCAGCTGTGGAATTCGCGCCTGAAGGGCAATCAGCCGATGTGGGTGGAGCTGAACACGCACACGCACGCCAACTGGGTGTTCACCAAGCCGGGAGTCCACCTCGTCGGTGCCCGCGCGGTGGTCAAAGACAAAGACGGAAAAGAACACGTCTCCGAGCAGGTCGTGCGCTTCGCAGTTGGTGAGGGCACCGATGTGCAGGAGGCAGCCGCAGCGGAATTCGCAGGTCCCTGGCGCACAGCAGAAGGCGAAGGCGGCAGTGATGCGGAGAAGAGCGGTGACAAGGGGGAGCAGGGCGACGTCGATAAGCAAGACGGCGCAATCTCTCCCGTGCTGTGGGTGCTCGGCGGGCTCGCTGTTGCGGCACTCGTCGTGGGCGCGTTGAGCTTTGTCTGGCTGCGCCGTGCGCGTGCCGAGCGGGATGAAGCGGCGGCATCGATCGGCAGGGATGCCTAATGCGGCACTGCCTGCAAGATCCGGTCGTGACGGCGCACGGCGTGAGCGTCGACTACGGCACGCTAACGGTGTTCGAAGGCGTTGATCTGACGGTGCACGCCGGAGAATTCGTCGGGCTGCTCGGCCCTAACGGTGCGGGAAAGACGACGCTGCTGCGTGCCCTTCTCGGGCTGATCCCGGCCCGCGCCGGGGCCGTCGAGATCGCGGAGCGCACCGGCAAAGCAGCCCGCCGTGCGGTGGGCTATGTCCCGCAACGGCACTCTGTGGCCTGGGATTTTCCCATCGACGTCTATTCGATGGTGCTTGGCGGGCGGCTGAGTCTCCGTCCGTGGTGGCGTCCCGCTGGCCGCACGGACCACATCGCGGCTGCGAAAGCTATCGAGCAAGTCGGGCTGTGGGATTTGCGCGACCGTCCCGTGGGCAAACTCTCCGGCGGGCAGCGCCAGCGCGTGCTCGTCGCCCGCGCGCTCAGCCGCGAGCCGAAGCTTTTGCTTCTCGACGAACCGTTCACCGGCCTCGACATTCCCACCACCGAACAGCTCCTTGCGCTGTTCCGTGAACTGGTGGACGGGGGAGTCGCTGTGGTGATGTCCACGCACAATATCGCCGAAGCTGTGTACTCCTGCGACCGTCTCGTGCTGTTCAACCGCGGCATCGTCGCCGACGGCAGCCCCTCGTGCCTGGCGGACCCGGAGCCGTGGTCGGAAGCATTCGGCGTGGATAAGGATTCGCGTTGGCTCGCCGGGATCGGGCTCGATTTCGCCGCGGAAGAGACCCCCAGCCGCCACGCTGTGCAGGGAGGTGCCCATGCCTGAGATCAGTTTCTGGCAGTTCCTGATGGACCTAGCCAACCCGCAGCTGAGCTTCTTGCCACGCGCCCTCATCGTGGCGGTGATCGCCTCGGTGGTCTGCGCGGTGGTGGGCTGCTACGTGGTCCTGCGCGGCATGGCGTTCATTGGCGATGCCGTCGCGCACGCCGTGTTCCCGGGCCTCGCGGTGGCATTCGCTCTGCAGGCCTCAGTGTTGCTCGGCGGTGCTGTCGCGGGCATGGTGGTGGCGGTTTTGATCGCGGTGTTCTCACAGCGCGAAAGGGTGAAAGAAGACACCGTGATCGGCATTTTCTTCGCCGCTGCTTTCGCGCTCGGCCTGGTGATCATCTCCCGGGTGGAGGGCTATACCGCCTCGTTGACATCCTTCTTGTTCGGCTCGCTGACCGGTGTGTCCACGAGCGATATGTGGGTCTCCTTGGCAGCCGGAACACTCGTGGTGGCGCTGATCATCGGGCTCCGGCCGTGGCTGACGGCGGTGAGCCTCGACCGGGAGACCGCCCGTTCCATGAACCTGCCGGTGCTTGCGCTGGACCTGCTGCTGTACCTCGCCGTGACCACGGCGGTGGTCATCTCGGTGCGCACGATCGGCAATATTCTCGTCGTCGCGCTACTGGTCACCCCGGCTGCGATCGCCCGGATGTACACCGACAAGCTCGGCGTGATGATGGCGCTCGCCGCCGGCGCCGGGATCACCGGCTCCGTGCTCGGCGTGTGGCTGTCGTGGGCGTATGACACCCCGACTGGTGCCACCGTCGTGCTGTGCCTGACCGTGATCTTCGTTCTCAGCTGGCTGTTCGCGCCGCAGCAAGGCCTTGTCACCGAACGGATTCGCAACCGCGCACCGAAAGAAAGGACGAATGTCGATGCAGTTTCTCTTTGATACCTCTTCTCTCCGCCGCGTGGTCGCCGTGGCCGCTGCCGGATTCCTCGCAGTGGGCAGCGGTGCACTTGCGGGCCCTGCGGCGTTTGCAGCTGACAACGCCGACGATGCAGGAAACCCTGACAAGCCAGCCGCGGCGAGCGGCAGCCACGTCCCGGGCGATGCCGGTTTCGGCGTGGACCTGCCGGCGGACACGACGATGACCACGCAGGATGGCAAAGAGGTCGAGCACCCCTGCGCCGGCAGGAAGTTGGCGTACCACTCCCACGTCGACGGCTTGTACGGCACCCGCGACGCGGACCAGAACCTCGCGGTGATGGCTGTCGACGGCCAGGCCGTCGTGCCCATGGACGACCTATGCTTCCGCCTCGCCCCCGATGCGGACCCCGACGGCAAGGAACTGAGCCGCATCGCAGTTCCGGATTCGAAGGATTTGTCTTTCCTCGGCGAGCCGGGCTCGCTGGTCTGGTCTGCCCCGCAGGCGGTGGACTTCACCGATAATTGGCGCCCGATCTGGTCAGGACTGGGTGCGTTCGACCCGAACCATGAGATCGACGGTAAGGTGCCGGACAATTTCACGGACGACACGATGCACTTCGACCTCAAGGAATTCTCGGGCCCGGGGGAGATGAATATTTTCTTCGGCGGTTCCGGTGGCGAAGGCGATGTCGAGCACGTGTTCAACAGTGCCGACGACAGCAAGCACACCATCGACTACGAGGTCGGCGCACACGGTCACTTCAACTGGACGTTCACCAAGCCTGGCATCTACGCCATCACGTGGCAGGGCCGCGCCGAACTCGAAGACGGGACACAGGAGCTGACTGAGCCCGTCACCCAGTACTGGCTTGTCGGTTCCGACGAGGAAGTCGGCTTGCCGAAGGACACCACGAAGGAGCTCCGCCCCATCACCGAGCCCGCCGGCGAGGGCACCACACCGCAAGAACCCGAGCAGCCCCCGGCAGGCGGCGAGGATCCTGCGCCCGAAAACCCCGGCACCTTGCCGGAGAGCGACGAGAAATGCCATGCGTCCCGTGCGCTCGCCGGTAAGCCCGACACCTTCATTTCCGAGGGTCACCTCGACATCGCACTCGCCGGTGGCGGGGAGGAGCCGTTGTCATTCACGCTTCGCGACGGATCGACGCCCAGTAATACAGTGTCGCGCCCCAGCGGATCCTTCGCCCTCGAAGTTCCGGACGCCGCGAAGGCGAACCCGAAGGGGGCAATCCGCGATGCGCTGCCCGGTAAACCTGAAACACTGTGGGCACTGCCGCAGTCGCAGAAAAAAGGCCTGCCGTGGCCGGGCTTTTCCACCGAGCACCTCGCACCGGGTGTCTTGGAGGCGGGCAGCACGGTGGAGGTGTCCATCAACGACTTCACCGGCCCGGGCCGCATGCTGGCCTGGCACGAGTCCTTGACGGGCCTGAAGATCGAGTTGGATTCCGGCAACCGCGACCGGAAACTGACGTACCCGATGAACGCCCACGACCACTTGGCCTACGGCTTTGACGCGCCGGGCTACTACACCGTCCAGTACCGGGTGACGGGAAAGACCGCGGACGGCACCGATATCGATGAGACCATCGACGTGCCCTTCCTTGTCGGCGACGAGACCATCGCCGAAGCACGCAAGTCCAAGGAGGCCGGATACTCCGACCTCGGCGACGCCGATGCCTGTGACGGATCAGCAGAACCCGGCGGTTCTGACGGCCCCGACACCACCCCTGACGATCCCGACGACTCCACTGACGGCAGTAACGGCAAGAACCCGTGGACGACCAAGGACATCGGGATGGTCGAAAACGAAGTGAAGAAATTCGGCAAGAAGCTCGACGCCAGCCTGCGCGCCATCGAAGAGCAGAACGAGAAAAACAAAGCCGACAAAGCTAAATCTGACAAAGCCAAAGCCGACAGAGCCAAGAAGGAACCGCGCGACACAACCACTAGTAAAAAACCGGCCAAGAAATCCGGTGGCACAGCCAACAACACCGCCGGCGACAACACGCGCAACAGCATCGACGGCAGGACAGAGCTGAACCGAGTGCCCGCACCCGCGATGACCAATGCCGACGGCGGTACGCCTGCATCGACGGACCTCACCGCGGCCAGCGGGGGAGGAAGCAGCGGGGGAAGCGGTGGCTCTGCCCAGGGCAATACCGTCGCGCAGCCGGCGGCGGCGAGCGCACAAAACGTAGGCGGTACCTCCAGCACTGACAACGAAAGCGACGAAAGCAGCGAAGACAGCGAAGACAGCGCAGAAAACGCGGAGAGCGAAGACGGCGCAGCGGATAACGCCGAACCGGCGGGCGAAGAATCGTCACCGATCCGCTCCTCGATCGACGGGGACAACCTCGAGTACATGGACGAAGACGGTGAGGACGCCCCGGAGGAGCAGCCGACGAACGTCGATGGGGCGGGGGCGCTCGCCTCGCTCACCGCGGGCGGATTCTGGTCGGGTTTGGCCCTGGGGATCGGCGTGATGGCGCTCATCGGCGGCATCGTTCTCTTCGACGCTGCGCGGCGCATGATCAAGGATTTGGAGAAATCCAAGGGGCCACGTTAAAGTAACCAACCGAAGTTTGAACGGGAGAAATCCCGAGCTCAAGTTTCACCGAAGACCGTCGGTCACTTAACCGGAGACACTCCGGAAGAGTCGAAGGAATCCCCCCAGGGATCGGCCCACGCAGGAGAAACGTGGCATTCCTCCGCGCTTTAAGCGCTTGTGCCTCGTGCTTCTGCACGGGGCAATTTTCATTGCTCCGGGCGGACAAGACATGAAGTAATGGGAAGGAGGCGTGTGTCATGGCAAACCCGAAGAACACGGCTGAGCTTGCTGCCTTGAAGGAGAAATTCGAGGGCGCTAGCTCTGTCTTCCTCACCGAGTACCGCGGCCTGACCGTGGGTCAGCTGCAGGAGCTGCGCGGTGAGCTCGGTTTTGACGTTGAACTGCACGTCGCCAAGAACACCCTCGTTAAGATCGCTGCCAACGAGCACGGCATCGAGGGTCTCGATGATCTTCTGACCGGCCCGACCGCCGTCGCTTTCATCAAGGGCGATGCAACGGTCGACGCTGCGAAGGTCATGAAGAAGTTCGCCAAGGATAACGAGGCTTTCGTTATCAAGGGCGGCTACATGGACGGTAACCCTCTCGACGCCTCCCAGGTGGATGCTGTCGCAGAGATGGACAACCGCGAGACCACTCTTTCCAAGCTCGCCGGCGCATTCCAGGGTTCTCTGGCGAAGGCTGCTGGCCTGTTCCAGGCTCCGGCATCCAAGACGGCACGACTCGTTGCCGCACTGCAGGACAAGCAGGAAGCCGCTTAAGGCGACTTCCACCACTAGTACGCACACCAAACATCTGGCCGCATAAGGCCACAACAGAAAGGAAGCCACCATGGCTAAGCTCTCCAAGGATGAGCTCATTGAGCAGTTCAAGGAAATGACCCTTATTGAACTTTCCGAGTTCCTGAAGGAATTCGAGGAGGTCTTCGACGTGACCGCTGCCGCTCCGGTCGCTGCTGTTGCAGCTGCTCCGGGCGCTGCTGGCGATGCTCCGGCTGCTGAGGAGAAGGACGAGTTCGACGTCGTTCTCGAGGCTGCTGGCGACAAGAAGATCGGTGTCATTAAGGCTGTCCGCGAGATCGTCTCCGGCCTGGGCCTGAAGGACGCTAAGGAGATGGTTGAGGGCGCACCGAAGGCCATCCTCGAGGGCGCTAACAAGGACGACGCTGAGGCTGCTAAGGCCAAGCTCGAAGAGGCTGGCGCAACCGTCACCCTCAAGTAAGCGCCTTTCGCTTTATCGCGCGTTACGCCCCCGTCGCTTATCGACGGGGGCGTTTGCCATTGGCGACGCATCTTGGTTTAGGAATGAAAAGGGTTACCGCAGCATGTCTTATGTTCGGTCGTAGGTCATCCATTGGGGTATTGGTGAACCTAAGAGGATCTCTGTGAGTGTCGTTTCCACTTGAGATCGCCGACTAATCCAATCGTCCTCCCACACGATTGCGAGCCGGATCCCGGCGTCGTCACACACTGTTTTCTTGCGATTGTGTCGGTCGACGACTTGTGGATTTGAGAGATCGTGCCAATAGATTCCGTTGAATTCAACCCCGATTTCAAGTTCGGGAATGAAAATATCCAACTCCATACCATGCTTGAAGAGGGAAGAGTCATTTTCGCGTACATCTAGGTCGGGGCGTAGTGCGGTGATGAATCCCACCACTTCCTTTTCAGCAATGGACCAGGGCTTTCTACACTCGGGGCACCCTCTTCCGGATACTCGAGATTTAATTTGGGCCTGCCACTCATGGCCTTGTTCGCAGATCCACCATGCCTTTGAATGAGAACCGGCTAACACATTGGTTGGTGGCACAGTGTTTTTGGTCTCATGCCACTGCTCAGCAACTTTCGGGGCAACTGTTGAAAGGTCGTTGAACCCAGTCAAAAGGAGTCTATTCGTGCAGTAGGGGCAGCCTCTCCCGTGCGTTCTGCTGTTGGGGCTTTGTTTGTAGTCATGCAATCTTGGGCATGTCCACCAATATCGAGTGGTGCTGCCTTTCGAAATATTCTGAGGGTTGGAGTTACCGTTTTTATCCCAGTTCCACTCTTCTATTAGATGTGGGTGGGTGGTCGTCAGGTCGTTGTAGCCACTTAGCACCTTATTCCCAGAGCAAAAGGGGCATCCGTACCCAGCTGCGCGATCTCCAACCGTTGCTTGCCATTCGTGTCTAGGATCAATCAGGCACTTCCACCAAACGCGTTTCTTGCTGGAAGGAGTTACCTCCGATGGAATTAATGGCAGATTTCGTTTTGGGTGCCATTCAGCAGCCAACTGCGGGCGTTTGGTTAATAGATCGTTGTAGCCGCTTAAGACCTTTTGGTTCGAACAAAATGGGCATCCGTAGCCGAATGCTCGATCTTTTACCGATGCCAACCAGATATGGCGACTATCTTCTCGGCACATCCACCAAACTCGAGAATGCGACTTAGAGGTTACGTCCTGTGGTTTCTTACCGTCATTCTTTGAGGGGTGCCACTCCTTGGCTAACTCAGGATTTACCGTCGCAAGGTCATTGAAACCAACCAGGAGCCGTTTCCGGCCGACCGGGGAGCAGTAGGGGCAACCAGCCCCTCGAACACGATTGTTTATGTTGGCTTCCCATTCGTGGTTGCAAGGGCCGATCCACCATACTTTTCTGCCGGATCCGGTCGTAACCTGGTCAGGAGTTAGTGGTTGGTTCTTTGTGGGATGCCATTGTTTCGCGAGGTCGGGGTTTTCTGCAGACAAGATGGGGTTCGCCACGGGTCTATTGAATCACCTTGCTGCCGAGGTGGGTCGAATGTTCAAATTCGGCAGTTGTTTTGAAGCTTCCGGAATTCGAAGAACACTTACTTCTCCTTGTACACTCGCTCGCATGCTCCCTAAATCCCGCATCGTGTCGGCCCTGCTCGTCGGGCTTGGTCTGGCGTTGATCGTTGCGGGGCTCATCGCGCCGCGGTTTCTCAACGGCGATGCGCGGTTCCCGCTGAACCTGGAGAACACCACGTGGACGCTCCACGACCCGGAAGCGACGGTGGGGGAGGCCAAGGACGACGGCACGGCGAAGGACGTGACTGTGCCGCTCACGCGTCAGCTCCACATGACGGTGCAGAACCCGGCGACGGATAAGGCCGTGGCGTTGCGCGTGGGCGACTCGCTGCTGCGCGGGGACAAAGAATCGGATTTCGAGAATCTGGTCACCGCCGCGACGTGGTCGATGGAAATGGACCGGAAAACAGGCCGCTTCGACGAGCCGGCGCGGGTGAGCACCGTGATGGCGCTGCCGGAAGAAACGGTCGATATCGACGGCGTGTGGCTGAAGTTCCCGTCGGATGTGCAGAAAGAGAGCTACCCCGTTTTCGACCCGACGCTGCGCACCACCGTCGATGCGGAATTCACGGGTGAGAGCCAGCTGGCCGGGCGGACGGTCTATACCTTCACGCAGACGGTGCCCGACACCAATGTCGCGGAGCTCTACCCGGGCGAACAGAACTCGCTGATGGTGCCCGGGCCCGACGGGGAAGCGAAAAAGGCGTTCAAGCACCACGCCGCCGAGCGCGAAATCACTGTCGACCAGATCACGGGCCTGGTCGTCGGTATGAACGAGAAGGTCGACGACTACTACGCGGACCGCTCCGGCGAGCGCGTGCGCGAGATTTACTCCTACGACGCAGCGATGGACGACCAGCAGATGGAGGCGTTGACCGGGCAGCTGCCAAAGGTCACCCAGGGGCTTTCGCGCACCGTGACCTATGCCGTCATCGGGGTCGGCACCCTGTTGGCGCTGGCAGGTCTGATCGGGGCGTTCCGTCCGGGCGGGCGCCTACGTGCGGCATCGCACCGCGCGTAGACGCGCTGCGTGCTGTGGCGTTACGGCGGGAGGGCCTCGCGGTGGTATGGTTTCCGGCGAGCGACGGTAGGTATCGATAGATATCGGATTGAAAGATATCGGTAGGTATCGGCTTTACAAGCGGGCAGCGGGGGTATAAGCTGTCTCCTTGCGCTGGAAGCCGTCGCCAGTGTGTATGAGGAAAACCTTGGATCAATGCGAAAACATTGATTTGACAAGGTGATTTTGTGCATTCTGGACTCTCGGGGGCTTCCACAGCTGTCGCAGCTAACAATAAACGCTAATTATCCAGCGGGTGACCAGTGCATATGCGCCGTGTACGGGCCCCGCGTGAGGTGCTGGAAGGACCCATCTTGGCAGTCTCCCGCCAGACCAAGTCAGTGGCCACGATTCCCGGAGCTCCGGAGCGCTACTCGTTCGCGAAGATCGACGAGCCGATTGCGCTTCCTGGGCTCCTTGATGTTCAGTTAGAATCCTTCGCTTGGCTCGTCGGCACGCCCGAGTGGCGTGAGCGTCAGGCAGAAGAGCGCGGCGACGACGCCCGCATCACGTCCGGTCTCGAAGACATCCTGGAAGAGATCTCTCCGATCCAGGATTACTCGGGCAACATGAGCTTGTCTCTGTCCGAGCCGCGCTTCGAAGATGTCAAGTACACCATCGACGAGTGTAAAGACAAGGACATCAACTACTCCGCACCGCTTTACGTCACCGCGGAGTTCATTAACAACGACACCCAGGAGATCAAGTCCCAGACCGTCTTCATCGGCGACTTCCCGCTGATGACGGACAAGGGCACGTTCATCGTCAACGGTACCGAGCGTGTCATTGTCTCCCAGCTGGTGCGTTCCCCGGGCGTCTACTTTGACGAGACGATCGACAAGTCCACCGAGCGTCCGCTCCACGCCGTGAAGGTCATCCCGTCGCGTGGTGCATGGCTGGAGTTCGACGTCGATAAGCGCGATACCGTCGGTGTCCGCATCGACCGCAAGCGCCGCCAGCCGGTGACCGTCCTGCTGAAGGCCCTCGGCTGGACCGAGCAGCAGATCAAGGACCGTTTCGGCTTCTCCGAGATCATGATGTCCACGCTGGAGAACGATGGCGTGGCCAACACCGACGAGGCACTGCTGGAGATCTACCGCAAGCAGCGCCCGGGCGAGCAGCCGACCCGCGATCTCGCGCAGTCCTTGCTCGAGAATGCTTTCTTCCGTGCGAAGCGCTACGACCTCGCACGCGTCGGCCGCTACAAGGTCAACCGCAAGCTCGGCCTCGGCGGCGACCACGAAGGTCTGATGACCCTGACCGAAGAGGACATCGCCACCACGCTCGAGTACCTCGTGCGCCTGCACGCGGGCGAGCGCGAGATGACCTCCCCGGAGGGCGTTGTCATCCCGATCAACACCGACGACATCGACCACTTCGGCAACCGCCGCCTGCGCACCGTGGGCGAGCTGGTGCAGAACCAGGTCCGCGTCGGTCTGTCCCGCATGGAGCGCGTCGTGCGCGAGCGCATGACCACGCAGGACGCTGAGTCGATCACCCCGACCTCCCTGATCAACGTTCGCCCGGTCTCCGCGGCGATCCGCGAGTTCTTCGGCACCTCCCAGCTGTCGCAGTTCATGGACCAGAACAACTCCCTGTCTGGCCTGACTCACAAGCGTCGTCTCTCCGCACTCGGCCCGGGTGGCCTGTCCCGTGAGCGCGCCGGCATCGAGGTCCGAGACGTCCACCCGTCGCACTACGGCCGCATGTGCCCGATCGAGACTCCTGAGGGCCCGAACATCGGCCTGATTGGCGCACTGTCTTCTTATGCACGTGTGAACCCGTTCGGCTTCATCGAGACGCCGTACCAGAAGGTCGTCGACGGCAAGATCACCGAGGAGATCGAATACCTCACCGCCGACGAGGAGGACCGCTACGCAATTGCTGAGGCGGCCACCGAGCACGACAAGGACATGAACATCACCGCCGAGCGCATCGAGGTGCGCCTCAAGGACGGCGACATCGGTGTCGTGGGGGCCAAGGACGTCGACTACGTCGACATCTCCCCGCGCCAGATGGTCTCCGTCGCTACAGCGATGATTCCGTTCCTCGAGCACGACGACGCTAACCGCGCGCTCATGGGTGCGAACATGCAGAAGCAGGCAGTGCCGCTGCTGCGTTCCGACGCCGCGTACGTGGCCACCGGCACCGAACTGCGCGCCGCCTACGACGCAGGCGACATCGTCATCGCCAAGAACGCTGGTGTTGTCGAGGATGTCACCGGTGACGTCATCACCATCATGGACGACGAGGGTCAGCGCGAGTCCTACCTGCTGCGCACGTTCGAGCGCACCAACCAGGGCACCTGCTACAACCAGACCCCGATCGTCTCCGCAGGCGACCGCGTTGAGGCCGGCCAGGTCATCGCCGACGGCCCGGGCACCAAGAACGGCGAAATGGCGCTGGGCACCAACCTGCTCGTGGCATTCATGCCGTGGGAAGGCCACAACTACGAGGACGCCATCATCCTCAACCAGCGCGTGGTGGAGCAGGACATCCTGACCTCCGTGCACATTGAGGAGCATGAGATCGATGCCCGCGACACCAAGCTGGGTGCCGAGGAAATCACCCGCGAGATCCCGAACGTCTCTGAGGACGTGCTCAAGGACCTCGACGAGCGCGGCATCATCCGCATCGGTGCGGACGTCCGCGACGGCGACATCCTCGTCGGCAAGGTCACCCCGAAGGGCGAGACCGAGCTGACCCCGGAGGAGCGCCTGCTGCGCGCCATCTTCGGTGAGAAGGCACGCGAGGTCCGTGACACCTCCCTGAAGGTGCCGCATGGTGAGACCGGCAAGGTCATCGCTGTCCGTCGCTTCTCCCGCGAGGACGACGACGATCTGTCGCCGGGCGTCAACGAGATGATCCGCGTCTACGTCGCCCAGAAGCGCAAGATCCAGGACGGAGACAAGATGGCCGGCCGCCACGGCAACAAGGGTGTCGTGGGCAAGATCCTCCCCGAGGAGGACATGCCGTTCATGGCTGACGGCACCCCGGTGGACATCATCCTGAACACCCACGGTGTGCCGCGTCGTATGAACATCGGCCAGGTCCTCGAGGTTCACTTGGGCTGGCTGGCGCACGCCGGCTGGACGGTCAACCCGGACGACCCGAAGAACGCCAAGCTGCTGGAGACCCTCCCGGAGCACCTTTACGATGTTCCGCCGGAGTCGCTCACCGCGACCCCGGTGTTCGACGGTGCCACCAACGAGGAGATCGCCGGCCTGCTGGCCAACACCAAGCCGAACCGCGACGGCGAGGTCATGGTGGACGGCGACGGCAAGACCCTGCTTTTCGACGGCCGCTCCGGCGAACCGTTCAAGTACCCGATCTCCGTCGGCTACATGTACATGCTCAAGCTGCACCACCTGGTGGACGAGAAGATTCACGCCCGCTCCACCGGCCCGTACTCCATGATTACCCAGCAGCCGCTGGGTGGTAAGGCACAGTTCGGTGGCCAGCGCTTCGGCGAGATGGAGGTGTGGGCAATGCAGGCGTACGGCGCTGCCTACACCCTGCAGGAGCTGCTGACCATCAAGTCCGATGACGTTGTGGGCCGCGTGAAGGTGTACGAGGCGATTGTCAAGGGCGACAACATCCCGGATCCGGGCATCCCGGAGTCCTTCAAGGTGTTGCTCAAGGAGCTGCAGTCGCTGTGCCTCAACGTCGAGGTGCTGTCCACTGACGGCACTCCGATGGAGCTGTCCGGCGACGACGACGAATACGACCAGGCAGGATCCTCGCTGGGCATCAACCTGTCCCGCGATGAGGGTTCCGCAGCCGACACGGCATAAGCGCGCTAGCGCTTCTGCCGTGCGTCGGCACGCAATTAAGACTTAAAACGAAGAACTAATTCAACTTCAATCCTCCCGCGAAATGGGAGGTGAAAGGGCATTTACGTGTTTGACGTAAACCTCTTCGATGAGCTCCGCATCGGCCTGGCCACCGCCGAAGACATCCGCCGCTGGTCGCACGGTGAGGTGAAGAAGCCGGAGACGATCAACTACCGCACCCTCAAGCCGGAGAAGGACGGCCTGTTCTGCGAGCGCATTTTCGGTCCGACCCGCGACTGGGAGTGCTCCTGCGGCAAGTACAAGCGCGTCCGCTACAAGGGCATCATCTGTGAGCGCTGTGGCGTCGAGGTGACCAAGTCCAAGGTGCGCCGCGAGCGCATGGGCCACATCGAGCTGGCCGCTCCGGTCACGCACATCTGGTACTTCAAGGGCGTTCCGTCCCGCCTGGGTTACCTGCTGGACCTGGCGCCGAAGGACCTTGAGCGCATTATTTACTTCGCCGCGAACATCATCACGTCCGTCGACGAGGAGGCACGTCACAACGACATGTCCACCCTCGAGGCGGAGATGATCCTGGAGAAGAAGGAAGTCGAGCAGGACACCGAGTCCGAGATCGCGGACCGTGCCCAGAAGCTCGAGGAGGACCTCGCCGAACTCGAGTCCGAGGGCGCCACCGCCGCTGCGCGCAAGAAGGTTCAGAACGCTGCCGACAAAGAAATGCAGCACATGCGCGAGGCAGGTGAGCGCGAGATCGAGCGTCTCGACGAGATCTGGAACACCTTCATCAAGCTCGCCCCTAAGCAGATGGTCATCGACGAGAACCTCTACGAGGAGCTCGTTGACCGCTACGAGGATTACTTCACTGGCGGCATGGGCGCCGAGGCGATCCAGACCCTGATCCGCAACTTCGACCTGGACGCTGAGTCCGAGGAGCTGCGCACGATCATCGCTGAGGGCAAGGGCCAGAAGAAGGTCCGCGCACTCAAGCGCCTGAAGGTCGTCGCCGCGTTCCAGCGTTCCGGCAACGACCCGGCCGGCATGATCCTTGACGCTATCCCGGTCATCCCGCCGGAGCTGCGTCCGATGGTTCAGCTCGACGGTGGCCGCTTTGCCACCTCCGACCTGAACGACCTGTACCGCCGCGTGATCAACCGCAACAACCGCCTCAAGCGCATGATCGATCTCGGTGCGCCCGAGATCATCGTGAACAACGAGAAGCGCATGCTGCAGGAGTCCGTTGACGCGCTGTTCGACAACGGTCGTCGCGGCCGTCCGGTCACCGGTCCGGGCAACCGTCCGCTGAAGTCCCTGTCCGACCTGCTCAAGGGTAAGCAGGGCCGCTTCCGTCAGAACCTGCTTGGTAAGCGTGTGGACTACTCCGGCCGTTCGGTGATTATCGTCGGTCCGCAGCTCAAGATGCACGAGTGCGGTCTGCCGAAGCTGATGGCTCTCGAGCTGTTCAAGCCGTTCGTGATGAAGCGCCTGGTCGACAACGACTACGCGCAGAACATCAAGTCCGCCAAGCGCATGGTCGAGCGTCAGCGCCCCGAGGTGTGGGACGTGCTCGAAGAGGCCATTGCCGAGCACCCGGTGCTGCTCAACCGCGCACCGACGCTGCACCGCCTGGGTATCCAGGCCTTCGAGCCGGTCCTGGTCGAGGGTAAGGCCATCCAGCTGCACCCGCTGGCATGTGAGGCCTTCAACGCCGACTTCGACGGCGACCAGATGGCTGTCCACCTGCCGCTGTCCGCTGAGGCACAGGCTGAGGCACGTGTCCTCATGCTGTCTTCCAACAACATCCTGTCCCCGGCATCCGGTAAGCCGCTGGCTATGCCGCGTCTGGATATGGTCACCGGCCTGTACTTCTTGACCATGGTCAAGAGCGAGAGCGAGATCGGTGGCCAGGGCGCATACGCACCGGCCGACGAGAACGGCCCGGAGCGCGGCACCTACTCCGATCACCGCGAGGCCATCATGGCCTACGACCGCGGTGTGCTGGGCCTGCAGGCCCCGATCAAGGTGCGCATCAGCCACCTGCGTCCGACGCGCGAGATCGAGGCAGAGCAGTTCCCGGACGGCTGGGAGAAGGGCCAGACCTGGACGGCGGACACCACGCTCGGCCGCATCATGTTCAACGAGATGCTGCCGTTCAACTTCCCGTACCAGGAAGGCGCCATGGTCCGTAAGGGCGGCGGCTCCGGCAAGGTCCTGCTCGGCGACATCATCTCCGCCATGGTGGAGAAGTACCCGATGATCACCGTCGCGCAGACGATGGACAAGCTCAAGGACGCAGGTTTCTACTGGGCGACCCGCTCGGGCATCACCATCACCATGTCCGACGTGCTCGTGCTCCCGAACAAGACCGAGATCTTGGACGAGTACGAGAAGGAAGCCGCAGAGATCGAGCGCAAGTTCTGGGAGAAGGGTGCTCTTACCGAAGAGAACCGCTACGACCGTCTTGTGGAGCTGTGGCAGGATGCCACCAACAAGGTGGGTCAGGCTGTCGAGGACCTGTACCCGGACGACAACCCGATTCCGATGATCGTGAAGTCCGGTGCTGCCGGTAACATGCGCCAGATCTGGACCCTGGCCGGCATGAAGGGCATGGTCGTGAACTCCCGCGGTGAGTACATCACCCGTCCGATCAAGACCTCCTTCCGCGAGGGCCTGTCCGTGATGGAGTACTTCAACAACTCTCACGGTTCCCGTAAGGGCCTGGCCGATACCGCTCTGCGTACCGCTGACTCCGGTTACCTCACCCGCCGTCTCGTGGACGTGGCGCAGGATGTCATTGTCCGCGAGGATGACTGCGGCACCCACCAGGGTGTCAAGGTTCCTGTCGCAGAAGCGACAGGAACGGGCAACCACGTCCGCCACGATCTAGTGGAGACCTCCGTGTCCGGCCGCGTGCTGGCGTCGGACGCCACCGACGCCGACGGCAAGGTCATCCTCGAGGCAGGCAACGACCTGTCCGAGGAACGCATCGACACCCTGGTCGAGGCCGGTGTCAAGGAAGTCAAGGTCCGCTCCGTGTTGACGTGCCAGACTCCGACCGGTGTCTGCGCGAAGTGCTACGGCAAGTCCATGGCGACCGGCAAGCTGGTCGACATCGGCGAGGCTGTCGGCATTGTCGCGGCCCAGTCGATTGGTGAGCCGGGTACCCAGCTGACCATGCGTACCTTCCACCAGGGTGGTGTCGGCGGCGACATTACCGGTGGTCTGCCGCGTGTCCAGGAGCTGTTCGAGGCCCGCGTGCCGAAGAACCGCGCCCCGATCGCGTCTGTCGCCGGCGAGATCTCGCTGGAAGACGAGGGCAACTTCTGGACCCTGACCATCCACCCGGAGGACGGCTCCGACGACGTGGTCTACGAGAAGCTGTCCAAGCGCCAGGGCCTGGCTCAGGTACGCCGCCCGATGGAGTCCAACCCGGACGCCATGATCGAGCGTTCCCTCAAGGACGGCGACAAGGTCAAGGTCGGCGACCGCCTGCTGCGCGGTGCGGCTGATCCGCACGACGTGCTCGAGGTCCTCGGCCGCCGCGGTGTGGAGAAGCACCTCATCGACGAGGTTCAGGCTGTCTACCGCACCCAGGGTGTGTCGATTCACGACAAGCACATCGAGATCATCATCCGCCAGATGCTGCGCCGCGGCACCGTCATCGATGCGGGTGCGACCGAGTTCCTGCCGGGCACCCTGGTCGACCTGTCCGAGGCACGCCAGATCAACAGCCAGGCCGTTGCCGAGGGCGGCGAGCCGGCTGAGCTGCGCAGTGAGATCATGGGTATTACCAAGGCGTCGCTCGCGACCGAGTCGTGGCTGTCCGCCGCCTCCTTCCAGGAGACGACGCGCGTGCTCACCGACGCCGCGATCAACAAGCGCTCCGACAAGCTGATCGGCCTCAAGGAGAACGTGATCATCGGTAAGCTCATCCCGGCTGGTACGGGTATCTCGCGCTACCGCAACATCTCCGTCAAGCCGACGGAGGCCGCACGTTCCGCCGCCTACTCGATCCCGTCCTTCGGCGATTCGATCTACGGCGACGAAGGCTACG
Organism: Corynebacterium sp. p3-SID1194; assembly: GCF_025144155.1. Lineage (NCBI taxonomy): Bacteria > Bacillati > Actinomycetota > Actinomycetes > Mycobacteriales > Corynebacteriaceae > Corynebacterium > Corynebacterium sp. p3-SID1194. Next base: position 130,994 of record NZ_JALXWY010000002.1, on the reverse strand, counting down.
GCGAGTTCACTGGCGCGTCCGTGCCGCTCGACGAGTACGGCTTCGATCAGTTCTAAGCGCCTAAACGCCCGCGCTTAACGACGAGCCCGGCTCCCGCCCCCCGACCCCCGCACTTTCCCGCGGGGTGAGTGGGGGAGGGGAGCCGGGCTTTTCGTGTCCTTCAATGGACGCTTGGAAGATGTAAAAATGGTCGCGTAGAACGTGTAAAAACGGTAGCGTAGCGCATCCGAAACATGGTCTTCTAGTTGTACGGACCGGAGACGTTGATCGATGGGACCGGCATCAGCCGACCATGTGCAGGGCGATTGATTCCTTGACCTGTTCGATGAACGCCCGAGACGCGGGGCTCGGATTGAAAGAGCCCCACGCGACGTACTCGGCCCGGCAGGGGCCATCGGCCACGGGAACTGCTCGCAGCGCTGGCTTAGCTGGCACACATTCGACGGGCAGCAGGCAGACGCCCAACCCACGTTCGACGAGGGCGAGCATGAACTCGGTCGACATCGCCTCGAAGCCCACGCGGCGCTGAAGGCCTGCGGCAGCGAATGCCCGATCGCCTTGGAGTCTGCCTGGTGACCCGGCCGGGAAGTCGATGAACGTCTCGTCGACCAAGTCAGCCAGGGCCAGGGTGCCCGTGTGCGCTAGCCGGTGTTGTGACGCCATGACGGCGACGAGACGCCCTCGGGCGATCTCGTGCGCGGTGAGTCCGGACGCTGGGGCGACGTCGGCGTCCAAGCCGAGAAAGGCCACGTCGAGTCTCCCGCTGCCGAGGTCGCGCATGAACTCATTGCTTCCCCCGCCCCGCACGGTGAGGTCCACGTGGGGATGGCTGGCGTGGAAGGCCGCGATGATGTCGGGCACGCTGACGGCTGTGACCGTCGGGATGACACCTACCGATAGGCTTCCGCGGACCTGGCCCACGGCCTCGGCAGCGACCGCCACGGCACGGTCGGCGGCAGCGAGGCTGGCGCGTGCTTCCGTGAGGAAGGCTTCGCCGGCGGCGGTCAGCTCCACCCGACGGGATGAGCGCACGAACAGTGCCGTGCCGAGTTCCTGTTCGAGGGCCTTGATCTGGTGGCTCAGTGCTGATTGCACGACGAAGCAGCGTTCTGCTGCTCGCGTGAAGTTGCGCTCCTCGGCGATCGCCACGACGTACCTGAGCTGTTGGAGTTCCACTAAACCATGATTGTAGGTCATTGTTTGGGTGAGAACAATGTGTTGGACTCACCGCTGGTGGGCGACTGACAATGGATCTGTGAACACTTCTTCCCATGGGGCCCGCAGTTCGTTGCTGTGGACCTGTCTGACGGCGCTGGCCCCCGCTACGTGGGGGACAACGTACATCGTGACCACCCACCTCCTCCCAGCCGGACACCCCTTGTTCGCCGCGTTCATGAGGACGCTGCCGGCAGGGATCATCGCGGTGGGCCTGTCGAGGCAGCTGCCGCGCGGCTCGTGGTGGTGGAAGAGCTTCGTGTTGGGCGGTCTGAACATGGCCGCGTTCTTCCCCCTGCTGTTCTTGTCGGCGCAGCGTCTTCCGGGCGGGGTCGCGGCCACGCTGGGTGCGGTGCAGCCCATCATCGTTGCCCTGCTGGCCGTGGCTGTCCTCCACGAGCAACTCTCCGGCTGGCGCCTGGGATGGGGTGTCGTGGGTGTCGTGGGGGTGGCTCTCGTGGTCCTTGGGCCGAGCGCCGCCCTGGACCCGGTGGGTGTGGCTGCAGGACTCGGTGGCACAGGGGCCATGGCCATGGGCGTGGTCCTGACCAAGAAGTGGAAGCTCCCCCAAGGTGTCTCGCCCATCGCATTGGCCGGTTGGCAGCTGACGGCCGCCGGCCTTCTGCTGGCGATCCCGGCGCTGCTGGTGGAGGGGCCACCGGCAGTGATTTCCGGTCGTGGCTGGCTTGGGTACGCCTGGCTCGGCCTGGTCGGGGCACTGGTCTCTTACAGCCTCTGGTTCACCGGCATCCGACGCCTGCCCGTCACGTCCACAGCCCTCCTGGGACTTCTCTCACCGTTGGTCGCCGCCCTGCTCGGTGTCCTGATCGCGCACGAACACCTCGGAGCCGAGCAGTACCTCGGCTTCGCGATCGCCCTGGCCGCCATGGTCTGTGGCCAGCTCCCCGCACCCACCCATCGTCGAAAGGACAATTCATGAACATCACGATTCTCGGAGCCACCGGCATGGCCGGCGCAGCGATCGCGCAGGAGGCCACACGCCGCGGCCACCACGTCACTGCCGTATCGCGGAACCCACAGGAGACCAACGACCCGCATACCACCGTCACTCGTCTCGATCTGACAGACCTCGAGGCACCCCTGCAGCCCGTCCTGAACGACGCAGACGCCGTCGTGCTCGCCGTGCGCATGGCCCCCGGCGACGAAAGCCGTGTGGCTCCGCTGACCAGCCGTGTCCTCGACCACGCCGCCGTCGCGGGGGTCCGGGTCTTGGTCGTGGGAGGAGCAGCGCCCTTGCGCTCACCTCACGATCGAGAGTTGCTCGTCCTGGACGACCCCGCCTTCGTGCCGACCCAGTGGCGTGACGTCGCGTCGGCCAGCCTCGACCAGTTCAACGCGTGTACCGAACATCCGAACCAGAACTGGATCTACCTGAGTCCGTCGGCAGTCTTCGAGCCCGGACAGGGAACCGGCGCCTATCGCCGTAGCGGTGACACGCTCCTCATCAACCACGATGGCACGTCGCGGATCACCCCTGCGGACCTGGCCCTAGCGGTGCTCGACGAGCTCGAGCAGCCCAGTGCTGTACATCACTTCACCGCCATCGAGCTGGCAAAGGGTCTGGCCTAGGGCCAGCGGTCCACAGAGGAATCCACGCTAACAACCGTGAGGGGGTCGAGCTATCGGCCCCCTCCGTCTATTCCAAGGGGACGCTCTTGCTCCACGCCAACGCAGCACTGACCCCGCGCCACCGCTTGATCGTCGGCCAGCTCGTGGTCGACCAGGGCTGGCCGATCAGCGAGGTCGCCGCCCGGTTCCAGGTTTCCTGGCCCACTGTGAAGCGCTGGGCCGACCGCTATCGCGCCGGCCAGTCGATGCAGGACCGCTCGTCACGGCCGCATCACTCGCCGAACAAGACCAACGCGAAGACGACGAAGCGCTGCATCCAGCTCCGTCTCCGTCTTCGAGAAGGACCCGTGCAGCTCGCTTGTCGGCTGGGGATCGCTCCGTCGACGGTTCACCGGATCCTCGTCGACGCGCACCTGAACCGGCTTTCGCATGTCGACCGGGCAACCGGGGAGCCGGTCCGCCGCTACGAGCACGACCACCCCGGGGCGATGCTGCACGTCGACGTGAAGAAGCTCGGCAACATCCCCGACGGCGGCGGCTGGCGCTACGTCGGCCGCCAGCAGGGCGAGAAGAACCGCGCCGCCACCCCGGGCAAGCCCAAGAACAAGTACAGCGACCCGTTGATGGGCAAGGCCTACGTCCACACCGTCATCGACGACCATTCCCGCGTCGCCTACGCCGAGATCCACGACGACGAAACCGTCCTCACCGCCACCGCGGTCCTCGTTCGGGCCGTCGAGTGGTTCAACGCACGCGGGGTGACCGTTGAGCGGGTCCTGTCCGACAACGGCGGCGCGTACCGCTCACACCTGTGGCGGGACACCTGCCACGAGCTCGGCATCCGGCACAAGCGCACCAGGCCCTATCGGCCGCAGACCAACGGGAAGATCGAACGCTTCCACCGCACCCTGGCCGACGGCTGGGCCTACGCCCGCTGCTACACCAGCGAGACCGAACGCCGCGGAGAACTCGACGGCTGGCTGCACTACTACAACCACCACCGGCCCCACACCGCTTGCGGGAACCAGCCGCCCTTCTCACGCTTGACCAACGTACCCGGTCAGTACACCTAGTGCCTTTGGCCTCGGGTAACGGCGGCTAAGGCGAGTGGGACGATTTTCGGCAGAATTTCCGCCGTAATGGGGGCGTGGAGGCATTCATGCTGTCGCTCTCTACTTCACCCACTCTGTTTGCGTGTCTGAACAAACGCTTGGTGGCGCGAACTTCTCGGGGTTGCTTGGTCTTAGCGAAGGGGATCCCGGGTACTCATCTTCTTCTCAGTTCGGCCTGCCGAATCATGAGATCTCGGTAAAGTACAGGGCGGAAAGTGTGCTGTCCGTGCGAATCTCTCGGGCTCCTCCTCTACGCCCGGGATGTTCGTGCGGATCAGCGCTTTGTAGAGGAGGCATGAATGACCAACCAGCAGCCGCCGTTTGGCGGGGGATTCCCGCAACCGGGGTCCGGTAATCCAGGTTCAGGTGGATCTAGCGCGTGGGGCTCCGGCTCTTCTGCAGCAGATTCGCCGTGGGGCAGCCCTGGACAGAGCGCCCCGGCACCGACTCCCAGTACGGGTGGTGCGTCCTCCCCGTGGGGTTCGCCAAGTAGTGCTGGCACTGGTGCTGTCACGGATCCTTTCGCCGCACCGCCGTCGGATCCTTTCGCGCCTGCGACTGAAGGCGACTATTCCGGCCCGCTCCCAGGCGCGCCTGGTTCAGTAGAACCGGCTGGTGGAGCGTCGCCGCTGGAGCCGTCCTCAGCACCGGCGACCTGGCTGGTGCCGGGTCTGGCCCTCGGCATCATCGCGCTGGTGATGACCGTGATCTTGCTGCTGGGTGACATTTCCCCGATCTCCGGCACCTACGCGGGTATGGCTTTCGGCGCGTGGGCGCTGGCTGGCCTTGTGGGTGTGTCCTCCTTGGCCTTCTACTTCTCCGAGGACACCCGACGTCGTGCCAACGGCATGTATTCGATTGTCGGATGGAAGCAAGGTCTGTACTGGGCCACCCTGGCGGTACTGCTCATCGCCATTATTTTGTCGTCGCTCTGCATCGCCCTGTGGGTAGGCAGGCTCTAGGCGCCGCGAGGAGAACACGATCACAATGACGAAGAACAACAAGATCGCGGCCCTGGCCCGCCGGGCCACCGCCGTCGCAGCCGCCGGTGTCCTCGCCCTGGGTACCAGTGCCTTCGGAGCGTTCGGCACCCTCGAGGCCTCCGCACAAGAAGGGCAGCCGTTCAAGCCGCTGGAAAACGGGCCTCTCTCGCCTGGCGGAAAACCGGAAGGCGGTGTGAAGCCGGAGAAGCCGGGCAACAAGCCTGGCGACAAACCTACTGAGAAGCCCGGTGACAAACCTACTGACAAACCCACGGAGAAGCCGGGCAACAAACCTACTGAAAAGCCTGGCGATAAATCGGCTGATAAGCCGGGGAATAAGTCGGACAAGCCGACGGGCAACGCGGTGCAGGCCGAAGGCGGGGACAATGCGCTCGGCCAGCTGGGTGCGTGCTTGGCTAATAACGACGAACTCGACGTCTTGCTGCTGATGGACGAGACGAACAGTCTGGTCAACCGGTGGGACGACGGCAAGAAGATCGAAGGTGAGCCGGGCGCGGACCCGGACCACTTCCGCATTCCTGCCGCGCAGAGCTTCGCGAAAATCCTGCTCCAGAAGAGCGAGGATCAGAATCTCACCACGAATATCAAGATCGCAGGCTTCGGCCACACCTACAAGAACGAGCTGAACAACCCGGGCGAGGGCTACAAGGGTTGGATGAAGCTGACGGAGGATAGTCAGCAAGACGTCTACGAGCAGATCCAGACGTTTGAGAAGCGCACGGAGGAGACCAAGGGCACTGACCACAACGCCGCGCTGGAAGGCGCGAGCGACGACCTGCTCAACTCCCCGGGCGAGGATCCCTGCCGCCTGTTGGTCACCTTCACCGACGGCAAACTTGCCACCGGCGACGACAAGGGTGCAGAGGACAACCTGTGCCGCCCGAACGGCGTCGCTGACCGTCTCCGCGCCGCAGGCGTCACGCACGTCGGCATCGGCCTGACCAACCCGCAGCTCAACGAGAACTTCGACCTGTTCCAGGCCATTACCGAAGGCGAAGCCGCAGGCATCACCTGTGGTAAGGAGCCGCGTAACGGTGCGTTCTACCCGGCGAACAAGGTGGGCGATCTCTTCGCCGCCTTCCGCTCCGCGCTGGATACCGGCGGTTCGGCTGGCCAGACCACGAACGCGAATGAGCCGTTCACGTTCGTCTTGGACAACTCGATTACTTCTGTCCGCTTCAGCGCTGTGGGCCGTGACGATCTCGGTCCGGACGCGAAGCTGGAGATGACTGCGCCGAACGGCGACAAGGTCGTCATGGAAGGCGATGGTGAGGAAAATGCCGGCGGCGGCAAGGTCGTCTGGGAGGCGCGCAACGACGCGGTTCAGAGCGCCGACGGCGCCCTGAACAAGACCGGCGACAAGGACTGGGTTGGCGAATGGTCCATGCGGTTCATCGACATCGCGCCGGAGGCAGAAAAGGACGGCGAGGTGTTCAACCTCGTCGAGATGGTGCCGGAGCTCAATGTCACCTTCAGCGCCGACGGTGCCAACGATGCGGCGAAGACCGACGATGAGGGCGGCAAGAACGACCTCAAGGTCATGGACGACGGCAACCTGGTCGTGTCGCTGACCGGACCCGATGGCAAGAAGGTCGATCCGGAGGGCAAGGCGGAAGGCACAGTCGAGTTCGTCCCGAGCGGCGGCGGTGACCCGGTCACGCTCGAGGAGAAGGCGGACTTCTCCTCCGGCAGCGTCGAGATCCCGGCATCGAAGATCCCCGACGCGCCCGCATCCGGCCGTGTCAAGGCGGAAGTGACCATCACGACTGCGGGGGCGAAGGGCAAGCCTGGCACCACGCTGTCCCCGCTGCAGGGCGATACCGCGCTCAGCGTCGCCGTGCAGAACCTACCGCAGTTGCCCGGCCAGATCGACGTGGTCACCGAGGGCGAAGAAGTCACGGTGAATGTGCCGGTTTCCGGCCCGGGCCGCGTCTGGGTCGAGGGTGGCCAGCAGGTCGAGCACGGATTCGACGAACTCGGTGCGGTGACCGTCGACTCGGAGCACAACTCGAAGGACTCCGCGCTGACCGCTGCCAGCGGCGACACTGCTGAACTGCCGCTGACTTTCACGTTTGAACAGCGCGCGCAGCTCATCGCCAACGGCACGCTGCCGGTCCACATCGCCGACGAGAACGGCGGCGAGGAGCGCGTGGTCGACGTGGCCACCAAGATCGACTCCAAGGTGCCCGTGTCCAAGGGCGTCGCCGTGGTGACCTTCATCCTGGCGCTGCTCCTCGGCCTGCTGCTGCCGTTGTTGCTGTTGTACCTGGTGCGCTACCTCACCTCCAAGATCCCGAGCGATCCGGCGGTGGGCCCGGTGGCGTTCCGCATGACCCGCAGTGCCGGCGGCACCTGGTCGTACGACGGCCAGACGCACCCGATGATCGACCCGACCGATGCAGCGGCGCGCCAGATGCAGCCAGGACCGCGATCTGTTCAGGCCGGCCGTGCGCAAGCTAAGGTCGAAAGCTTCTCCATCAACCCGCTGACCGCGGCGAATGTCATCGTGTCCACTCCGTCGATCGCCGGCGACGGCAAGGAGAAGGACGGCCACGCGGTGCTGCCGCTGGCGGTGCAGGACTCCTGGTTCGTTCACGCGCCGAGCCAGTCCGGTGACGACATCGAGGTCGTTGCGTTCCCGCGCATCCCGATCGCACCGGCCGCGCAGGAGCAGCTACAAAACGAGATTGCTACGGAAGCACCTGCGCTTGCCGACGCACTGGCCGAACGTCTTCCGTCCGCCGAGCCGGCCCCGGGCCAGTTCGACCAGGGCGGCGGATTCGCCCCGCCGGGTGAGACCGACTTCGGTGCTGCCGGTGCCGGTTGGGTCCCGCCGCAAGGAGGCGGTCAGGATTTCGGCGGTGAATCTCCGTGGGGGCCGCCGAGCGCAGGTCCGCAGCCGGGCAGTGGTGGAGCAGGGGCCCCGTGGGGGCCGCCGCCGCAGTAAGGACTGTGAACCCACTTGGAGCAATCGAGAAAATCACTCAGCCGGGCTGCGGGCGAACCGCACAACGGCCATGATTGGGAGCAGGAATCTTCACAATTGAAAACGAATAACTGAATAACCGGATTGCACAAGCATCAGTGAGCTAGAAGCTAAACCCATTTAAAGGAGCACCCCCTCATGGAAAGAGTCCTCGTCGTCGGCTGCGGCGGTTCGGGCGCTAAGACCTTGGCGTTCATGATGGACCAGCTGAAGACGATGTTGGCGGAGCGTCTCCCCGACGAATACGTCTCGCCGAAGGATGTGAAGCTGCCGGACGCATGGCAGTTCGTGTCCTTGGATGTGCCCACCAAGCCGGAGTCCGCGGGCAAGAACCTGCAGAACGTCCAGGAGGCGGGCGGACGCTACATTTCGGTCGGCTCCTCCGGCCGCTACGCCAACGTTGATGCTGCGGTGTCGGCGCGTTTGGCCAGCGGCAAGAAGCTGGGGACGATTTCTTCGTGGGCGCTGCGCAACCCGGGGGCGGAGACCACACCGATCTCCGCGGGTGCAGGCCAGTACCGCTCCATTGGCCGCATGCTCACCCTGAGCAAGCTGCGCGAAGTGCAGGAAGAGCTGGAAAAGGCGTGGGCGGCGCTGAACCAGCCGGGCACGGCTAGTGAGCTCAGCCGCGTCCAGACTGCGCTGACCGGCCGCGCGTCGTCCGCAGTGAACGCGGGCAAGGACGTGCCGCTGATCATCGTGGTCACCTCCATGTCCGGCGGTGCCGGCGCATCCATGGCGATCGATGTTTGCCGCTTGCTCACCTCGCTGGATAAGGCGAGCGTGGGCCGCAACTGCATGTTCGCCTTCACCCCGGATATCTTCAGCGGCATTCCGCAGGACCAGGTGATGGGCGCGAACCCGAACGCGATGGCGATGTTCGGCGAGATGGCTGCGGCACAGATGGGTGCGGCCACCGAGACTGACCGCCGTCTCTTCGAACAGCTCGGCGTGAACCTCGGCGACGAGAGTGTGCCGATCTCCCGTGTCTTCCCGGTCGGCGCACACTCCGGTGCAGAGGGCGCGCAGCTTGGCGACGGTAAGCCTGGCACCGTCTACCGCGCACTTGGCCGTGGCCTTGCGTCGCTGCTCATGGACGAGGCGGCGATGGGCCGCTTCACCCAGTTCAACCTCGGCAACCAGGGTGGCCTCCAGGCACGCGACAACACCTACGGCTGGGGTGTGCAGAACAAGAACAACCTCCCGTGGGGCTCTTTCGGCTACGCACAGCTGTCCATGGGCCGCGACCGCTACGCGGAGTACTCGGCGCAAAGGCTGGCACGCTCGGCCGTCGATAAGCTCGTGCGCGGGCACATCGACCCGACGAACCCGGCGTCCGGCGACGAGCAGATCAAGCAGCGCGTGGACACCAACTGGCGTCAGATCCAGGCGCGCACCACGGTGATCCCTTTCGGCGAGAACGTCGGCGACTGGCTGTGGCGCACCTTCGGTGCAGAGATGGACCGCTGGGCGAATAGGTACGCGGAGACACTCCGCCACCAGGTCCCGCAGCCGAATAACCGCCGCGGGCGCGACTGGGCGCCGGAAGTCGTCGGTGCGCTGAATGTCCTCGACCAGCAGGTCGCCGCCGACAACGGTGCGGACTTCTACGCCGCCGCCTACAACTGGGCGAACCAGCGTAACCTGCAGGAAGGATTTTTGGACATCATCCGCCGCGAGGTGGGCAATTTCGGCCTGCCGTACGGCGCGACGGTGCTCGATGCGATCAAGAACATGCTCTCCCGCGACGTGCTCCCGCAGCTCGAGCAGGCGGCCCGCGGACAGCAGCGCCTCGCCCTCCACCCGGAGACTGAGCGCGCGATGATGAATGCGCGCGGCAAGATCGTCAGCGCCGAGCAGTACATGGAAGACATCGTCCGCAACGCGCGTCAGCAGCTCCGCCACCGCGCGCAGGCACGCATGTCCGAGTTCGTCATGGTGACGCTGACCGACTTCATCGACCGTTTCATCGGCCCGCTGCAGAAGGCGATGACCACCGAGCACACCGATCTCGAGCACGAGCTGTCGCTCAACAACGACAAGGACCTGGGCGTCGCGCAGCTGAAGACGAACGTGCCGCAGTTGTGGCCGGAGGACACCGACATGGTGCCGCCGCGCTTCTCCCAGGCGGCGAACGAGATCTTCCTCACCGAGATCGAGGATTTCCCGCGCCAGTACGTCCACGACATTCAGAACGCCACCAACGCAGACTCCTACTCCAACGCGATCTCCAGCGCTGCTTCCTCCGTGGTCAGCGGCGCATGGTCGGCGCTTGAGGGCGCGGAGCAGGCACCGGAGGACCTGATCGTTCTCACGGGTCCGTGGGTGCCGATGAACTTCACGCGCGACCCGAATAACCCGACGGAGCTGCTGGACCCGAAGCTGGGCCAGTTCTCGGTGCGCATTGGTGCCGAAGAGGTCCTGGAGCGCTCCCGCATGTACATCCAGCGCCGCGGCTTCTCCTTCTACGACTTCATCTCCACCTCGCTGCGCAGCTACGTCACGTCGCCGACGCTGCAGGACCACGAGCGCCGGGCACGTCAGCAGCGCCTGGCCTCCAAGTTCACCGAGGCGATGAAGAACGCGCTGCCACTCGCGCAGATCGACGACAACTTGGTGCGCAACCTGTACGGCGACGAGGTGGGCTACGCGTTCAACTTCTCCAAGGTCCCGCTCGAGGGCGACGAGTCCGCGCAGCTGCTCGCTGACGAAGTGGTCAACTTCCCCAACGTCAAGCTGCCGGACCCGATGAGGCCGTTGGGCGACGCCCTGCAGAACCAGGGCGAGGAGCGCTCCATCGACATCTTCGGCTCCTACCCGAACTACGTGCCGGTGGTCTTCGGCTCCCTGCTGCGCCCGATCCGCGATCAGTGGGACAGCCTGAAGGACGCCCGCAAGGAGTTCTGGCGCGCTAAGCGTGCACGCCCGATCCAGGCTGCAGTCCCGATGAGCGAGGCGGAGCGTCGCGCATTCGTCGGCGGTTGGTACATCGGCCGCATCATCGGCTACATGGACTTCCCGGCCACCCTGGACACTCCGGACAACAACAGCCCGGTGAAGGTGTACGACGACACCGAGGGCAACCACGGCTGGGTGTCCTTCCCGGACCCGCTGCTCACCCCGCCGTCGAAGTTCCGCAATGTGTTCGACTGGTTGCCGGCCGTCATCGAGTCCGCCCCGCTGGCGTGGACGAAGGCAGGCATGACGCCGCTTTTGGATAGCTACCGCCCGTACCGAGTCATGCGCGGGCTGTACGACAATGCGGAGAACCCGTCGGAGATCGGCCGCACGCTGCACGGCACCCGCCTGCTGGCGAAGTGGCTGGCTACCGGCGAACGCAAGAGCGGCGACCGCCTGATGGTCAAGGGCACCGGCCCCGAGGTCACGCCGGAAGAGCGCCTCGCCGCGGTGAAGACCTGGCTGTCGCGCCAGCGCGAGATCGCCATGGAGTACGTGCCCACGGACAAGCTCCTGCGCGACCAGCTCTCCGTCCAGGCATCCCGCCCGGTCGCGGACGTCGATTCGCGCGAGCTCGCCTCCCGCATCCCGCTCTTCGCTGATGTCGCGCTGGATGTCTACGAGGTCATTGACACGATCATGCACATGCTGGACGAGGCGGACCGTCTCAAGCACAGCGCCCTCGAGGAAGCCCCTGAGCTCGACCTCGGTTCGGTTTCGCGCCCGACAAGCATGCCGACCATGCCGGGAGAGGATGACATTTAATGGCTGACACGTTCCGTGCCGCTGCTTCGCAGGTGTGCGTGCCCATCTTCGTCGGTCGCGGCCGCTTCGGCGCCGCGCTCCGCCAGGCTCTCCAGGATTTGGAGGCCCTGCACCTCATCGGACGCGCGATCTGGGTGGACATCGACGCATTCAGCGGCCCGATGGACCAAGCATTGCTTATCGACGGCCGCGTGGACGCCACCCCTTCCACCACCGACAGCTTCGCCCGGCTTTTGGCCAGCGGCTATAACGAGCGCTTCGCCCTCTGTCTCATCAACGCCCAAAACGGCGAGGACAATATCCGCGACGACGAGCTGCAGAACATTTCCGACGCTGTATCGGACCTGAACCCGCTGCCCGTCAACGTGCTCGCCGGCCGCGCCGGGGAGACAGAGGCAACTGACGTTGATATCGTCCGCGGCTACGTGAATCTGTTTGTGGCGCCGGAAGAGTCCGATGCCCCGTCCGACCATGCGGTGCCGGTGTCTGCCGGTGAGCGCGAGAACACCTACACCTTGCTGGTGGCCACGACGTTGTGCTCGCTGTTCGGTCTGTGGGACGGTGCCTCCGAGTGCCCAGTGGAGCAGCTGCGCGGCACTGCATCGCCGATTCACTTCCGCCTCACCCGCGCTTATTTCCGTCGCGTCGACGGAGAGGTGGTGCAAAACCAGCTGCGCCAGGCTCTTTTCGACACCGAGGTCAACCCGGTCCCGCGTCTGTACCGTGCCGACGGCGGCACCGCTGTGGTGGAGCACCCGCAGGACCGTGCACAGTTCTCCCGCGCGGCCGCCGACGAGTTCTTGAGCATGTACCGCGATGGTCTGATGCCCGTCCGTGAGTCCGCGCAAACCCAGCGTGACCGCGAGCTGAGCAATAAGCAGGCCTCCCGGGAGCTGCGCCAGATCTGGTGGCAGACTCTCATCAACACTCCGGCCAACTTCTTCAACGACCTGCGCGGCGGTGCTTCCGACCAGATTTCGGCGAGTCTGCAGCGCGTCTACGGCACGGACTCCTCCGCGGTGATCGGCAGCATGAAGCACCTGCAGGGTGCTCCGGCGCAGATCTCCCAGGAGGCGCAGCAGGCCGACCGCAACCAGATTGCGGCGACCATGCACCCGATGTGGAACGGCTACAAGAATTTCGCGCTGACCATGCTGGACGCGAAAGCGCGTCCGATGGATCCGTTCAAACAGAACACCGCAACCCCGCAGGTTGTGCGTCAGCCCGCTTCCGACCACATCACTGTGGCGGCGAGCGCCCGCGACGTGATCCCGGCACCCGAGCAGGCAATGCGTATCGACGATCCGAGTCTCCGCGATGTCATGGGCGCCGACTCTTTGGCCCCCTACGACCCGGAAGCGATCGCCGCTTACGAGCAGCGCCTGAACTCCGCAGACACCAACGGCGTGTTCGACACCGGCAAGCTCCACAACGATTTCGAGCGGTGGAAGAGCACTGAGCGCGGCAGTTTCGCCCGCCACGTCGGTGAGGAACTGCGCAATATCCGCGTGGAGTGCGAACGCCAGGTCGACGCCGCCCGCGCTGAACTCGAGCGTCTCAGCCGCGGAGTGAAAGCCCCGGAGACCGGTGGTGCTGCGAAGACTTTCCGGTTCATGGGGTGGGTGGCCACGACGTCGTTAAGCTTCTTCTTGCTCTTGTGGCTCATCGGCCACCTGGTGATGAAGAAGGCGCAGGACAAAATTGCCACCGGCGATGCCGGCATCGCGGATGCGATCTTCTCCCAGATGTGGTGGGTGAAGAATCTGAACGACGCGCCCGCGTCGACATTGGCGTGGATGTTCGGCATCTGGATACTGGTCTGGCTGATTTTCTTCCTGCTGCAGGTCAGCTTCGAAACACGCGACCAGGTTCAGCTGGCCAACTTGCGCAAGAGCCAGGAAGCCCGCGTCAAAGCGGCGACGAACAACCTGCGCAATGCGGAAGTCGCGCTCGTGCGGATCGAGGAGGCGTACCCGCAGTTCCTCTCCGTCACGCAAATGCTCGGCGAGCTGGTCAACCGCCCATTCGGGCGCGTGAAGACGGAACGCAATATCGCCGCGCAGCCCAGCAACCGCATGCCCCGCAATGTCGTTTTCGCCGATGCTTCGCCGGAGCCCGACGCGGTGGCGAATGTCGTGGCGCACTACAAAAACGGCCTCTACCACGAGGGTTGGCTCGGCGAGGCGGTGTCGGCCGGCATGGCCCGCGCGTACAGCGAGCTGTTCCAGCCCACTAACGACGACCGCTGGGACCACCTGTCCAGCCAGCGCGGCAAGAACACCACGTCGCCGTTGGACCGTATGGCCCGCTACGTCACCTCGCCCGAGTTCTCCTCCCGCGACCGCACGGGGGCGAAGTGGCAGCCGGTCGCCGACGAGTTGCGCGCCAGCACTAGCCCGTTCAGCGGCCAGCTGCTGGGCAGCGTCGCGTCCGCGCACAGCGGCCCGTCCCGCGCGCTCGAGGGAGAGTTGCTTGACGACGCCCCGCGTGGCCACTTCAGCAGCCACTTCATGGCATCTGCTAGCCGCGGCCGTTCCGCCTCTGTCGTCGACGGCGACTTGAGCGTCCACAGTGTCTCCTCCAGCCCCCGCGATCCGGTCGGCCGCACCGAGGTGCTCGTCCAGGTCGGCGGCAATGCCCAGGCGGGCGACATCACCCTGTCCGCCAATGGTGGCAATGCGGTGGAGAACACCGAAGATATTGTCCTGCCGGGCTCTGGCTACGTCGAAGACAATTACGGCACTGACCGCGAGATGCCCACCGCGGGCCGTCACTCCACGAGCGGCAGCGGCGACTCGTCCCGTTGGACTCCGGGAACGGGTGGCTCCTCGGCCGTCGATTTCCCGAGCGAAGGTGATATTTAATGGCGCTTCCTGATATGGCCATCGCCTGGCGCAATGCTGTCCAGGCGCAGACGGGTCATCCCGTCCCTTCAGAAGCGGAGCTCATTCGCCACCTTGTCCACGGCGAATCCACCCCCAACACCCGCGTGTGGGCCGAGGCCCTGGACCTTCTGCTCATGCTCGACGGCGCCGGCCTGCCCCTGCAGACACCGCTAGGCCCCGACCTGACCACCCCCAGCCAGCCCCTGCCCAATGCCCAGCGCAACGCTCCCAGCCAGCAGCAGGCGCCGCAGCAGCAGCAACAAGCCCCACAACAGCAGGCCCCGCAGCAACAGACTCCGCAGCAGGAGGCCCGACAGCAGCCGCAGCCACAGCGACAACCGCAGCCGCAACAGCCGCAGCAAGCCCCACAACAGCAGTCGGGCTCGAGCGCTGAATACGGCAGGCATGCAGCCCCGGCGCAGCCTCAGGCACCGACGCCGACGCCGGCTCCTGCGCCCGAGGCGGATGTGGCGCACCCACTGGACCTGTTGGAGGACGACTTCGAGGCACTCGATCTGCTCGAGGACCTCACCGTCATCGACGGTGGAGGAGTTCGTGCCAAGGCCAACGATGAAGGCCACATCCACGTCAAATGGGCGCTGCCGGAAGGCTACGACGCGCAGCCGGTGCAGATCTTCCGTGTGGTCAGCGACGAAGAAGCCTTCGACCGCGACCCAGCCGAAGGCATCCAGCGCGTCGCCACGAACGGCACATTCTTCGACGACCCGGAACCGCTGTCGTTTTCCTACCGCTACTACCAAGTGTGGCTCAACGAAGGCGCCAACGAGATCGTCGCCCTGCGCAGCCAGCCCAAACTGGTCGGTGAGGATTATTACGTCCGCCCGGTCGAGCACATCGAGCTCAACTTCGATGGCAGCGAAGTGAGCGGCAAGTGGGCGGAATTCCGCCACACTGACCGCGTCGCCGTCTACATCGCGCCGGAGGAAGAAAGGCGCCGGCTCACCCGCCGCTCCCACGAGGTCAGCCAGTCCAGCCGCAACGTCAACGGCTTCCGCTGGACCCCGCCACAGCGCGGCCTGACCTACGCCGTGCAGGCGATCCGCGAGGTCAGCGTCAATGGCATGGTGAAAAAGAGTCCGTCCTCCGAAATCTTCACCATCGACATCACCGCCGAGGTTGTGGAAGTCGACGCGGACATTCAACTGGACAAGTCCGTGGGCAACGGTCAGTTCAACGTCCGGTGGGAATTGCCCAATTCGGGCGAAGTGCGGATCTACCGCACACGCGAGCACCCCGCCGAAGGTCTCTCCGACAAGGTCGTCGAAACCGACCAGCTCGAAGGCTTCGGTCTACCGGTGTCCTCCTGGGTCAACGACATCGCCGAGGCGAAAGACGCCGCAGACTTCGCATGGCCGGACGACTGGTACACCGTCGTCATTACCCCGGTCAGCGTCGTGGGCAATAAGGCCCGCGTGGGTACCTCCACCAGCTACGTTCGCGTCGGCACCATTCCCGCCGCGCGCATCGAGGAGCGCGTTATCGCTCAGCTGATCACCTTTGGCTGGCCAGAGCAGGCGCACGAAGTCGCCGCCTTCCTCGCCGAGCCGGGGGAGGGCGGCAAGATCGATCCGCGTCAGGCCGACATGAAACCGATGACCACCATCGACGAGCAGGAGTACCGCAGCGAGGGCGGCATGCGCGTGCAGATGCGCGGCGCCCGCGATGTGGTGCTCGTTCCGAGCCGCATGCACGCCGGTCAGCGTGAATGGGGCAGGACCACGATCATCCCGTACCGCGGCCTGCGCCACTTCCGCTACGAGTTCGTCGTCGGCCCCGATGGCGGTCTCTACCTGTTCGTCTATTCCGAGAACGAGGAGTCCCGCTACCGCCGCTTCACGTTGCGCTACCACCCGGAGCGCCTGCCGCTCGAGCCGAATGACGGTGAGCCTGTTCGTGTGAGCAAGATCAACGGTAGCCATGTCGAGGATTACAAGCCGATAATGACAGCGGAGCACTTGTACCCCCAGAACTTGCAACCCGGTACCCCGGGCTTCGAGTACTGGCGCGTCGACCCGCAGCTGGTCGCCCGCGGACACGGGTGGCTCCGCCTGTTCATAGCGGACGAGCCCGAAAACGGGGAATCCGAGGTAGCACTGAGGGATCCGAATGTGGCCTCCCTCTGGTTCACCACCAATTTCCAGCAAACCGGAGGTATGCAGTAATGGCACGCTTTGCGCACGCGACGTACGCGTCCTTTTCCAACACGTCCAGCTCCGGTGGCTGGTCGATTGGCCCGACAGTGAACGCGGACCCGGACGACATCGAGCTGATCCGCTCCGCCGCCGCGATCTCGCTGACCCCGATCCAGGAGGTCAACGAGTTCATCGGCGGCGAAGAAATCGAGGCGTTGCCGCGCCGCTTCGAGTACATCCCGCACCCGGCGCACGGCGTGTTCGTGCAGTCCGTTCCCGCCGGCAAGGACGCCACCGGCCGCCCGGGCAATGTGTTCACCCACGGTGTGGTGGACCACGCGCCGCAGGAGCCGCTCGCCTCCCAGTACCCGATCGCGTGGTTCCGCTCCCCGGATCTCGCGGCACCGTTCCGCGCCCCGGTGGTCAATTCTGTCCAGCTCGATCAGTCGCTCGACGAGCCCGCACGCGGCCCGCTTCCCGATGTCGCTAACCTCTGGCAGCTCATCACCGAGGTCCAGGGCGACCGTCGTGGCGTGGTGTACAAGATCCAGGAGGCGCTGGAGGATCCTGAGACCATTCCGGTGCTGCTCACCCCGTCGGACACGCAGGCCGCATTCTGGATCTACGCCGTGTCCACCACCATGACTCCGCAGGCCGCGCGCCTGGGCTTGCGCGTGAGCACCTTCGAGCGCGCACGCTCCATCGATGCGGCGAAGTGGGTCTCCCACGAACCCGGGGTCGCCGCGCTTATCGCGGGCCCGGTCGAAGACGCAGAGCTTTTCGCCTCCAACCCCGCTTTCACCGTCATCGACCCGGAGAAGGACGCCAGCGCACAGCCGGTCACCGACTGGTCGCGCATGACTGCCGAGCTGTACACGTCGGGAAGTCAGGCGGCAGCAGCCGTCGATAAGCTCGCTTCGCTTGAGGAAGCGTCGGCGAGCTTCGGTGCAGGCCTTGCGCAACTCGCGCTCGCGCACCGCCGCAAGAATATCGAGCCCGAACTCAACCAGCTCGCGATTGACATCAGCGAACCCAGCGAGTTTCTCGCCGAGGATTACCCGACGCTCGTGAGCAAAGAGCTTATCGACGAACCCCGCCTCGACGAGCTCCGCGGCTCCGTCTATGAGACGTTG
Organism: Corynebacterium sp. p3-SID1194; assembly: GCF_025144155.1. Taxonomy (NCBI): domain Bacteria; kingdom Bacillati; phylum Actinomycetota; class Actinomycetes; order Mycobacteriales; family Corynebacteriaceae; genus Corynebacterium; species Corynebacterium sp. p3-SID1194. Next base: position 113,193 of record NZ_JALXWY010000002.1, on the reverse strand, counting down.
CAGCACTGGGAAGGCGACGGCACCCTGCTGATCAACTACGTCACCGACGCCGAAGCCATCGGCGCTTTTGACCGCGACATGCTGGTCGACGGCCTCGGTGCCCTCGGCAACCTTGACAGTCCCATCACCGAGATGATGCAGCATGGTGCCCTCAACCTGCGCCCCGACTCTGCTGCCGCCGGCCTTGTCAGCCTCGTGGCCAACAAGAAGATCGAAGAGGTCTTCGCCGGCGACGACATCACCGACGTCATGGAAAGGCTCGGCAGCGACGACATTTACCGCGCTCTGCGTCACGCCGGCCACACCGGTGTGGAAAAGCTCAGCCCGGACACTGCCTGCTACCTCATTGGCGCCGCGCTTGCCGCCGCCGCATTCAACCAGCTGCAGTACCCCGTGATCACTGCTGATCCCCAGCAGCGGACCGAGACGATCCGCCAGCTCATCGACCTGGCGGGGCGCATCTCTGCCCGCGCGGTGCCGAGCCAGTCCAACGTCGATGCCGTGGCCCTCCGCACCTGGGAAGACTTCTTCCTCACCGCGCCCGACTCGGCGCAGGACACCGCCTTGGCCGCGCACGCCGTCAGCGCACTGCCCGACGCATTCGCTGCCCTGCGTATCGAACGCACCGAGCAGTTCCTCAGCCGCGTCATCCAATCGCTGACGCAGAACACCCGCGGGTACGCGAACCAGAAAGGAGACCGGTAATGGCTCTTGAGAAACGCATGGGGCACGGCGAAGAGTACGAATTCGCCACTGACGGCGGTCCGTTCCGCGCGATTCTGGTCATGGAGCTCAACGACGGCGGCCGCTTCCGCGCCTACAACGGCGAGACCGAGCTGCCTCGCACCGGCGACCGCTACGCCCTGCGCGAATTGAACGGCCCCGCCGCCATCGAGGTGCGGCCGGATAATGAAGTCTTCGGCAACCGCGCCGAACTCTACGTCCGCGTCCAAGCCCGCGACACCGCCGATGGACTCGTGGACTTGGCCCTCCCGCCATTCAAAGTCGCAGCCCGCGACACCTTCACCCCGCTGACCCTCCTTCCCACCGCCACGGGCGTGCGCGTCATCGGCGGCGATGGCGGGGGAGTGGGCGCCGTCCGCCCCCACGTGGGCGACACCGGTGGCAGCTCTGTCAGTTCCGTTAGTTCTGTCAGTTCCGTCAATTCCGGTAGCTCGGTCGCGCCCGCCGCCGGTGCCACCGCCACTTCCGACTCCGCCGCACCGACTGTCGGGTCGACCCCGACTGTTCCGGCTGGCGGCGCTAGCACGGACGCCGTGCACATCATCGTCGACTCGTCCGCATCCATGCTGCGCAGCACCACCGTCGAGCAGATGGACGCGATGCTCAGCTTCGCTGTCAATGCCGTCTCCGTCATGCGCTGCGCAAAGCATCTGACCACCTCCTCCGGTCAGGCCGTGCCCGGCATCGTGGACACCCTTGAGGTGCCCGCCGGGACGACTGAGGCGCTGCGCGGCAACGACATCGGCTGGGAGATCAACGCGACGGATATCTCGCCCACGGCCGCCGTCATCGCCATCTCCGACGATGTTCCGGCCCGCCTGCTCGGCCGCAGCGCACCCGTCCACGTCATCTCGCCGCGACCGGTCGCCACCTCCGCCGGCATCACAGCAACGCTTTTCGATGACCGCCTCCACCGCGCCGTCGCCGAAGGCGATGCCCGCAGCTACCGCGACGCCATTCACTCTCTCCGTGGCGCCATCGATGCGGGGGTGACGTCCTGATGAACCCGAACGTCCCGTACGTGATCCCGTCTAAAGACCCGGTCACATTCGAAATCCTCGACCCTTCCGGCTCCGCGCCGAAGCACGAGGGAATCGACCTGCCCGATAACTGGATCAATTCCGGTGTCCTCACCGTGGCCATGGCCGGCGCTCGCTCGTCAGGGAAGAGTCTGTACATCGCGGTCGTCGTCAAGCTGCTGCGCGATATGTTGGCAGTCAACCGTGGCTTTTTGAATGCCGCCGACGAATACACGCGCCGCACCTACGAGGAAAACTACGAGCGCCCCCTCTTCGAAGAGATGGGACTCATGCCGCCGACCCCGCCGTCAGCGAACCCCGACGCGTACCAGAACCGCCCTCTCATCTACGACCTCGGTCTGCAACCCCGCGTCAACCCCGCCAATAATGAGCCGGTCAACCAGCGCATTTACCTCGTGCTCCAAGACGTCGCCGGCGAGGACCTCCGCGAAGAAGGCTTCCCCGAGCGCGCGCCGAAACTCGGGTTCTTCCGCCACGCCGACCGCATTGTGTTCCTCTACGACCCGATGGCTGTCAACCGCATCCGTCAGCTTCTTGAAGGCACCGTGTCCACCAACGAAGTCGGTCGCGAAAACCCCGCGATGATTCTGCAGAACATCCTGCGGCTCATGTCACCCGAACGCATGCCTGGCATCGCGCTCACCCTGTCCAAGTTCGACATGCTCCAGCGTCTCGCCGACGTTGACCAGGTCGGCAGCGGCGGCATCCAGGGCCAGACCGTGGACTGGCAGGCCGCCATGAGCAACTACGGTGCCTCTTTCCGCCGCGAATCCAACCCGCCCAACGAACCCTTCGATTGGGCCGACCGCAGTTCCATGCACTTCGAGATCCGCAGCATGCTCAGCGCCCTCGGCGCCATGGAGATGCTCAATCTCCTCGAAACCCAATCACCCACTGGCCAGCCCGTTCCGTACAGCTGCCACGCCGTTTCCGCCCTCGGCGATTCCCCCGAAGGCGACAGCGTGTCCCGCATGGGCATCGCCCCGTTCCGCGTCCTTGACCCCATCCGCGAAATGTTCGCCCAATACGGCCTGTTTGAGGGAGGAAAACAATGACCCACCACAACCAAGGCTGGCTCGCCCGCGAGGAACGCCGCCTCACCGACGCGTCCGCCGCCACACCTACCACCACGTCCGCCGACCCCGCCGCTGCCGCCGCCGCGCCCGCAGCCTCCGCCCCGGAGGTTCCGCAGCAGCCGGCACAACCTGCGGCTACTGATCAAACTGCCGCCCCGGAGCAGCCCGTCGCTCCGGCCCAGCCCGAGCAGCAGCCGTACGCGCCGCAGCCTGAGCAGCAGCAGCCTTACGCGCCGCAGCCTGAACAGCAGCCGTACGCACCGCAGCCTGAGCAGCAGCCGGCGCAACCCGAGGTCGCACAGCCTGAGCAGCAGCCAGCCGCACCGCAGCCCGCTGAGTCGCAACCCTCGATGGAGCAGTGGCCGGCACTGCACCCCACCGAGCAGCCTTCGGCACAGCCTGAAGCTCAACCTGCGCCGGGCCAGCAGCAGGTGCCGGGTCAGCAGTACCCGCAGTACCAGCCGCAGCAGCAACCGCACAATGACAACCCGTACGCGTCGCCCTACAAATTCGATCAGGGGGTCGCGCCGCGAGAAGAAGGGCCGCAACGATGACGAACGGCATGAACCCAGGAGCGCAGCCAGGCTTCGGGCCCGGTGGTAATACGCCGCAGTTCCCGCAGCACGCCAACCCCGCGAACCCGGCCCAACCGGCGCAACCCGCAGGTGGCTTCGGCCAGAACCAGTTCGGTGGGCCGCGCCCGTTCCAGCAGGCCGGTCAGGCCAATCCTTCTCAGATGAGCACGGATGAAGCGGACACCATTGCCGCCGCCCGCGACGAGAAGGTGCAGGAGACTGAGCAGCGACGCTCCCGGATTTGGAGCAAAATCCTCGGTGTCATCGGTCTTGCTCTGCTGATTGCCTTCATCGCGATCGTGGCCTGGACGTTCATCCCCGATCCGCCGCTCGACCCCACTGCGGCACCGCTGCACGTGGCAGATATACACCTCAATGCACTGGGCGTTGTGCCCGTTCAGGACCTGTAGGAAAACGAGGTACGAGAAAATGACCCGCGAAAACCCCACCGCAGCTGACCAGTACGACTTCACCGACGTCGCGCCATTCGCGGCACTGCCGGACGCCCCGCAGCCGGCGCATGAGCAGCCGCGCCAGGCAGCACAGCCAGTGCAGCAAGTTCAGCCAGCGCAACCAGTGCAGCCGACGCAAGCAGAGCCGCAGACGGAAGTGATCAAGGCCCAGTCGCCGGGTCCATCCACGCCAGGATTTGCGCTTGGCGCGGCACCGGCTGCCGCAGCATCGGCAGCTGCACCGGCAGGCGGGAGCACCGCTGCGGAGGTCGGGGGAGCGACAGCACAAGCACGGTCGCAGGCCCCGCAGACACCGCAACAGCAGGAGCGCTACGAGTCGACCCCGTACGGTACGCAGCTGGGCGGGGCGACGCGCAATGAGGAGCAGCGCTACGAATCGAACCCGTACGGCGGCGGCAGCTACGAACAGCGCGCGGAGCAGCGTCCGACGGCGCTGGGCGGCGCAGGGGCTGAGCGCTCGCGTGTCCAAGACACGCCGGAGCCGCGGCGGGTTCCGCAGACGACGGCGCGTGACAGCGAGACATACGGTGAGCCTTACGGTGATGCGCAGCAACGCCAGCGGAGCGAGGCGCGCACCGGTGCGAAAGGCAAGCAGGACGGGTCCAAATCGGGTCTGGTCATACTGGCGGCGATCTGCGTCGTGCTGCTGATCATCTTCGTGCTGGGACTGCTCATCCTTCTGAACGTGGTGCCCTTCCCGGGCCTTTAATTCGTCTTGCCAGATTAAGGAGGTGCTATGGCGGACAACCAGAATTCGATCAACTACTTCGGACTCCAGGACTGGTGGGGTGGACTCACTGACATGGACCGGACGATTCTGGACGAGGTCTTCAAGCAAAAGAGCCAGCACGGCCAAAGCATCCTCAACGCGCCAGCAGAGCGGTCCATTGACGTCAGTTTCCTGTCCGATTTGCTCATTTGGGTGAGCAAGAACCCGGAGCTGCAGGGAAAAATCATCGATAAACTAATGGAGCGTTACGCGCACCTTCCCGCACCTGACCAGCTTGACGACGACGCACTGATCGACCTCCACCACGCGCAGATCCGCGTCATGAACTACTTCTACGGGCAACGCAACTACGCCTCGCACGCCCTCGACATGACGTTGCGGATCGCGCAAGACAACGTCAATATCGAAGCGCGCGTCCTGCGTGCCAAGCGCGAGCGCATCAAACGCGGCGCGTACCGCAAAGCCGGCGCGCTGGAGAAGAAAGCGGAAGAAGCAAGCAGCAAGGGGAACCTCCAGGAGGCTGCGAAACTGCAGCTCGAGGCGCGAGAAAAGCGCATCAAAGGCGCGCACGACAGCTCCGCCTACAGCGAGGAGCACCCGTGCTTCCGCCAGATGGCGATCATCGCGGAGAAGAACAACGACCTCCTGCTCGCGTACCGCATCGCACTCGACGCGCGCAGCGCAGGCTGGATCGACCGCAACGACGACTGGACGCGCCGCATCAACCGCCTCGCGCCGAAGCTCGGCAACAACGAAGACAGCGGGCCGTTCGGCGGCTACTTCGGCGCATTCAACCTCTCGGGCTTTTTCAAAAAGGAGTTCACGCCCGACGAGCAATCACGCATCATCGACGAGCTCACGGCAAAGCATCCGCTTATCGACGGCACCGCCGAGCCCGACGGCCACACCGCTCGCACCGCCCTCGCCCTGCTGGCGGAAACCGTCGCCGCAGTGCTCGGCGCCGACAACGGAGCCGTCGTCGCCCATCTGGACAACATGCAGAAGCACCTGAAGCGGTACGCGGGCGACACCGGCGGCGACGCCTGGGAGCGCCACCTCACCTTCGGCCGAAACTCGATGATTTGCTTCGCCGTTGCCCAAGGGCGCGCGAAAATTCCGTGGTCCTGGGCAAACGGCATCGACCCTATGCTCTTGATGCAGTGGTACACCACCAGCGCCCTGGCCTTCGAAAGCGCCGCGCGCAATGATTTCGACGAGAGCCACTCCGGCAACGCCGACACCGTGCCCACCCACCCCGCGCGCAGTGCCATCCTCTTCCTCACAGAAGCGTTGGGGAACGACGGGGAGATCGAACCCATCGCCGCCGAATCGCGTGACGACGGCTGGGCCGGCCCCTGGGACGCCGTCATCGCCCGGCACCGCTCCTAACCCACGCTGGGGCAACGGAGCTCCGCGCTATGGCGAGGCGCGATTTGCTTTTGCCTGTCTTCAGCGTGTAATTTCTCTACCGATTCCGCCCCGCGTGCCGGGGTAGGGAAACCATTGAACTCCACGCACCCTCCAGGGCAGCGAAGGTGAGTTCATGTGAAAACGGCAGGGCCCCGAAGAAGAGCCCCCATTTTTGCATGTTTGACCACCTTTTCGGTCCAGGGGAGTGCGACCCCCGAACAAGAAAGAGTTGGTATGCCAACTATCCAGCAGCTGGTCCGCAAGGGCCGTCACGACAAAAGCAAGAAGGTGGCGACTGCTGCGCTGAAGGGCTCCCCGCAGCGCCGCGGCGTGTGCACCCGCGTGTACACCACCACCCCGAAGAAGCCGAACTCTGCTCTCCGTAAGGTCGCGCGTGTCCGCCTGACCTCCGGCATCGAGGTCTCCGCCTACATTCCGGGCGAAGGCCACAACCTCCAGGAGCACTCCATGGTCCTCGTCCGCGGCGGCCGTGTGAGGGACCTCCCGGGTGTTCGCTACAAGATCATCCGCGGCGCACTGGATACCCAGGGCGTCAAGGACCGCAAGCAGGCTCGCTCCCGTTACGGCGCGAAGAAGGGACAGTAAAGAACAATGCGTAAGCAGCAAGCTCCGAAGCGTCCCGTTGTCAAGGACCCGGTTTACGAATCCGAGCTGGTCACCCAGCTGATCAACAAGATCCTCCAGGACGGCAAGAAGTCCACCGCACAGCGCATCGTCTACGGCGCGCTCGAGATGTGCCGCGAGAAGACCGGCACCGACCCGGTCGGCACCCTCGAGAAGGCACTGGGCAACATCCGCCCGGACCTCGAGGTCCGCTCCCGCCGCGTCGGCGGTGCGACCTACCAGGTCCCGGTTGAGGTCCGTCCGGGCCGCTCCACCACCCTCGCCCTCCGTTGGATGGTGACCTTCACCCGCCAGCGCCGCGAGAACTCTATGACCGAGCGCCTCGCCAACGAGATCCTGGACGCATCCAACGGTCTCGGCGCATCCGTGAAGCGCCGCGAGGACACCCACAAGATGGCAGAGGCAAACCGCGCCTTCGCCCACTACCGCTGGTAGTTCCCCGCTGCAACGTACCCGGCGGGGGTGTTCTTTGGTTGCCCCGCCGGATACTGGCACGAAGTTTCAAAGACTTCGTAATGCCAGATCAGCGATAAAGTGGCAGAATCGACCAAGGAAAATATCCGCCAAGGCGTCTTCGGCCGCCCCGTGAAAAACGGGGGATACGGCTAATGGGCGTCGACGACAAACGAGTTGGGGTACACAACGTGGCACAAGAAGTGCTTAAGGATCTGAACAAGGTCCGCAACATCGGCATCATGGCCCACATCGATGCTGGTAAGACGACCACGACCGAGCGCATCCTCTTCTACACGGGTCTGAACCGCAAGGTCGGCGAGACCCACGACGGTGGCGCAACCACCGACTGGATGGAGCAGGAGAAGGAACGCGGCATCACCATTACGTCCGCTGCCGTGACGTGCTTCTGGAACAACAACCAGATCAACATCATCGACACCCCGGGTCACGTGGACTTCACCGTTGAGGTGGAGCGTTCGCTGCGCGTCCTCGACGGCGCTGTCGCCGTCTTCGACGGCAAGGAAGGCGTTGAGCCGCAGTCCGAGCAGGTGTGGCGCCAGGCCGCGAAGTACGACGTTCCGCGTATCTGCTTCGTCAACAAGATGGACAAGCTCGGTGCGGACTTCTACTACACCGTGCAGACCATCGTGGATCGCCTCGGTGCGAAGCCGTTGGTCATGCAGCTCCCGATCGGCGCCGAGGACGACTTCGACGGCGTCGTCGACCTGCTGCAGATGAAGGCCATCACCTGGCGTGGCAAGGTCGAAATCGGCGCTGAGCCGACCATCGAGGAGATCCCGGCTGACCTCCAGGAGAAGGCGGAGGAGTACCGCGAGAAGCTGCTCGAGACCGTCGCTGAATCCGACGAAGAGCTCATGGAGAAGTACTTCGGCGGCGAAGAGCTGACCATCGACGAGATCAAGGGCGCCATCCGCAAGATGACGGTCGACTCGGAGATCTACCCGGTCTACTGCGGTACCGCATACCGCAACAAGGGCGTTCAGCCGCTTCTTGACGCTGTCGTCGACTTCCTTCCGAGCCCGTTGGACATCGGCGAGGTTCACGGCACCGCCATGGACTCCGACGAGCCCATGACCCGTAAGCCGTCCGTCGAGGAGCCGTTCTCCGCACTGGCGTTCAAGATCGCTGTGCACCCGTTCTTCGGCAAGCTCACCTACGTGCGCGTCTACTCCGGCCAGGCAATCCCGGGCGAGCAGATGCTCAACTCCACGAAGAACAAGAAGGAGCGCGTGGGCAAGCTCTTCCAGATGCACGCGAACAAGGAGAACCCGGTCGAGCACGCCGACGCCGGCAATATCTACGCGTTCATCGGTCTGAAGGAGGCCACCACCGGTGACACCCTCTGCAACCCGGACCACCCGATCATCCTGGAGTCCATGGACTTCCCGGACCCGGTGATCCAGGTCGCCATCGAGCCGAAGACCAAGGCTGACCAGGAGAAGCTCGGCACTGCCATCCAGAAGCTCGCTGAAGAGGACCCGACCTTCACCGTCAAGCTCGACGAAGAGTCCGGCCAGACCGTCATCGGCGGCATGGGCGAGCTCCACCTCGACGTCCTCGTCGACCGCATGAAGCGCGAGTTCAAGGTCGAGGCGAACATCGGTTCCCCGCAGGTGGCGTACCGCGAGACCATCCGCAAGAAGGTCGAGTCCCTCGACTACACCCACAAGAAGCAGACCGGTGGTTCCGGTCAGTTCGCGAAGGTCATCGTCACCGTCGAGCCGTACGAGCCGGACCCGGAGACCCTGGAAGAGGGCGAGTCCGCAACCTACAAGTTCGAGAACGCCGTCACCGGTGGCCGCGTCCCGAAGGAGTACATCCCGTCCGTCGACGCTGGTATCCAGGACGCAATGCAGTACGGCTTCCTCGCCGGCTACCCGCTGGTCAACATCAAGGCCACCCTCGAGGACGGCGCCTACCACGACGTCGACTCCTCCGAGATGGCGTTCAAGCTGGCAGGTTCCCAGGTGCTCAAGGAAGCCGTCGCTAAGGCGAAGCCGGTTCTGCTCGAGCCGATGATGGCCGTCGAGGTCGTCACCCCCGAGGAGTACATGGGCACCGTCAACGGTGACATCAGCTCCCGCCGTGGCCAGGTCTACTCCATGGAGGACCGCTCCGGCGCCAAGGTCGTCAAGGCAAAGGTCCCGCTTTCCGAGATGTTCGGCTACATCGGTGACCTCCGTTCCTCGACCGCGGGCCGCGCGAACTTCACCATGGTGTTCGACTCCTACGCCGAGGTCCCGAGCAGCATCGCTCAGGAGATCATCGACGAGCGCAACGGCAACGCCTAAAACGCGATGCCAACGGTGCTCCCCTAGAACCCTCCGTGCCACTAGGGGAGTGCGGGCGCCGCGGTAGCGGTCGAGCTGAGAGCCTCACCAAGTGAGACTTTGAGCCGGCCGTTACCACTAGGTGGGTCCACGCCACGTGGGTCGCCCGAAAGGCCATGAGGGAGGGCCTGAAAGCCTCCCCACCATGGTTTGAAAAACGGCGTTAACAAATCTAGGATCATGTAACTGGCACATTGTGAAATGGCCATTGTTTCCATGCCCGACGCACCGGTAAACCACCCCCCGAAGGTGGGACACGGTGGACCGCGTGCTAGGAAATGAAAGCAAGGCAGAAGTAAATCCACGTGGCTGCGAGAGTCGTAGTCACATGCACGTCCAGGAGGACAAACAGTGGCAAAGGAAAAGTTCGAGCGCTCTAAGCCGCACGTGAACATCGGCACCATCGGTCACGTCGACCACGGCAAGACCACCACCACCGCCGCTATCACGAAGGTGCTGGCTGACCAGTACCCGGAGGAGAACAAGGCTTTCGCTTTCGACTCGATCGATAAGGCTCCGGAGGAGCGCGAGCGCGGCATTACCATCAACATCTCCCACGTGGAGTACAACACCCCGAAGCGCCACTACGCTCACGTCGACGCCCCGGGCCACGCCGACTACATCAAGAACATGATTACCGGTGCTGCTCAGATGGACGGCGCGATCCTCGTGGTTGCTGCTACCGACGGCCCGATGCCGCAGACCCGCGAGCACGTGCTGCTCGCCCGCCAGGTCGGCGTTCCGTACATCCTCGTTGCACTGAACAAGTGCGACATGGTCGATGACGAAGAGATCATCGAGCTCGTCGAGATGGAGATCCGCGAAATGCTCGCAGAGCAGGACTACGACGAGGAAGCTCCGATCGTCCACATCTCCGCTCTGAAGGCTCTCGAGGGCGACGAGAAGTGGGTCCAGTCCGTCGTGGACCTCATGCAGGCTTGCGACGACTCCATTCCGGATCCGGAGCGCGAGACCGACAAGCCGTTCCTGATGCCGGTCGAGGACATCTTCACCATTTCCGGTCGCGGTACCGTTGTTACCGGCCGTGTCGAGCGTGGTGTCCTGAACCTCAACGACGAGGTCGAGATCATCGGTATCCGCGAGAAGGCCCAGAAGACCACCGTCACCTCCATCGAGATGTTCAACAAGCTTCTCGACACCGCTGAGGCTGGCGACAACGCCGCTCTGCTGCTCCGTGGTCTCAAGCGTGAGGACGTCGAGCGCGGCCAGGTCATCATCGCACCGGGCGCTTACACCCCGCACACCAAGTTCGAGGGTTCCGTCTACGTCCTGTCTAAGGACGAGGGCGGTCGCCACACCCCGTTCTTCGACAACTACCGTCCGCAGTTCTACTTCCGCACCACCGACGTGACCGGTGTTGTGAAGCTGCCGGAGGGCACCGAGATGGTCATGCCGGGCGACAACGTCGACATGACCGTCGAGCTCATCCAGCCGGTCGCTATGGACGAGGGCCTGCGCTTCGCTATCCGCGAGGGCTCCCGCACCGTCGGCGCTGGCCGCGTCACCAAGATCCTGGACTAGTCCTCGACTAGCTTCCTAGATCAGCCGCACCTCCTCTACGAGGTGCGGCTTTTTTATTTTGTTGGCAGGAGTTTCAACGCCCAGAGATCTAAAGTCGTGTGGCATGACGCAACTGCCGTTTGACCCTGTCGCCATAGAAGTTTCCGCAGATGCCCGGCCACGGCTAGCTGAGATAGCGCTCCGCCGACGCAACCTGCTCCATGTTGTGCCGGGGTCTTCATCTCCGGACCAGGTTCACACTTGCCTATACGAGCTAGCGTTACTCGGGTACCGGGTCGAGGACGAGGATGTCGACGCATTGGCGGCGGCAGACCCCCAATCGCTGCGCGATGTGGTCGCTGCAGCAAAGGAGATCACCGGTCAGAGGGCCAAGAAGACGACGCTGCACCCCGACTTCAGGGCAACCGTTCCAGGATTGTCCGACGATAAGTTGATGCTCTCCGCCGTGTTGCATTACGTCTACGGCTCCGCCGGCTACCAATGGTTGCCACCTCGCCCGCCCGCGGAGGTGATGCAACGAGAACCTCTGCAGGTGCGCACGTTGCGTCCGGTGCGGACAGGGAACGGGGCGGACATTGCGTCGATAAGCGAAGCGCTCGTTGCGTCCTCCCAGCCGTATTCTGACGTCGATGCGGCGGATGTGCGCACCTTGAGCCCATTCGTGCCCGCAGCCGTTGACGTGCCCATCCGCGAAAACCTAGCTTTTCTCGCGGCGATCCGGGCTGGCGGCCACGACTGGACACCGTTTCTGAAAACACCAACGGATGTCCTCCGCCTCGCCAGCGAGTTAAGCGGTGGGTCGCGCAGCCTCGGGGAGAACACCCGGTTCCGCCTCCGTCGGGCAGACCGCCGCCGCGTCATGGCGGCTTTGGAGGATGTGCTGCAGCGGGGTGAATGGACTGAGCACCTCCACGACGTGCAGCGGAACATAGAGCGGTGGAAGCGACTGTTTCGCGCCCTGCACCCCCAGGAATACCGGTGGGCGGAGCGAACGAACGCTATGCGCGACCTCGTCCACGGCAACGGCATCGATATCGGCCCAGCGCGCGAACACCGCATTGAGCAGCTTGTCGCCGCAGGCGATATCGATGCGCTGCTCCCGCTGCTCGCGGAGAATCCCGGCGATTTCGCTCGCCGCCTTCACGCTCTCGTACGGCATCTCCCACAACACCGGAACGCTATCGTCCAGGCGTTCCGAGCAATTGCCCCACAAGTGGCGCCTCGTGTGCTCGTGCAGATGTGGAATTTCTTCAACTCGGAACGCATGCAAACCATGCCCTACCGCGTCGTTCTGCCGCGCCGGGCCGGAAGTGGCACGTCATTCATCCTGAACACGCTATCCCTGGACGAGGATTACAGCGATATCGTCGCCGCGGTGGAATACGGGCTGTCCGGGCGCCTTGCCGGAAGATCCTTCTTCTTCGACGAACCGTTCCCCTTCGCCTCCCAACGCCTGGCTATCCCGTTGGGTCTGCGCAGCGCGTCGAGCGGCACCCGGACAGCGGGCCGCGGCAGCCGTATCGCGCTCGGGGATAACCGCTACATGCGCTTCTTCCTGCATTGGCGCAATAAGCCGGAACGGTCCGTCGACCTCGATTTGACGGCGTATTTCGCCAGCGAAGACGGGAAGAAAGAACGCCATATTTCGTACACATACCTTCGCGACGAAGAGACGGGAGCGTTTCATTCCGGTGATCTGACATCCGCGCCGAACGGGGCCGCAGAGTACATCCAGCTGGACATCGAGGCTACGAAAGCCGCAGGCTACCGCTATCTCGTACTCCTTGGGTATGCGTATTCGGGTGGGCCTTTCGACACGGTCCCCGAGGCCCAGATCGGTGTCATGACAAACAGGACCATCTCGGCGGGGGAGGACTTCGAAGCCAGCGAGGTGATCGCGCGGATCGACTTGACAGCAAAGTCGAACTACGCCACGGTCGCCGTCATCGACCTGGAGCGCCGCGAGCTCGTGTGGGTGGACTGGAACACCAAAGTGCACGCGAACGCGCCGATCAACACCGAAACCACACGAACGGAAACGCAGGTCTTGCTCGACAACGTGCGGGGCAATGCCACGATGAGTATCGCCACCTATATTCGACTTGCAGGCGGAACGCTTCTCAGCGAACCAGCCGACCCTTCCCACACCCTCGACCCATTCCACACCGAAGAAGTTCTGAAACTCTTGAGCTAGAATCAGTGGCAGCACTCCGGCCATGAGTGGGCATCCTCCACCTTTCTTGAGATTGCTCTCAAATACCGCACACTCGCCATCCGGGTGCTTTCATTTTGCACTTTGCAGGTTGTGGCGTTTACCCGCGCTGCAATTGCCACTAGGTTTTCGGCTTCGCGTTGATCCACGATCCGGTGACGGATCCGTCGGCGTGCACAGCGCCGCTCCACGAGTAGTGGCGGGGCCACCGTGTGAGAAACGGGATTGCAGGTGGGGTTCCCGGGCGTAGTTGGTGGTGCCGTCGCTGAGACAGTATGCGACGCGCACTCCGCACGCGCCAGCGTTGTCGCGCACGTATTGCGCTTCTAGGAGGGTAACGGGTGAGCCTTCAGCAAAGTCGCAGGGCGCGAGGCGAAGCAGGGACGTATCGACGTCGAGCGCTACTGGCCACATGCCTTGATTTTATCGTTTGCGACCCGCGTAAGCTGGGCAATGTGCATGACCCCGCTCGTATACCGCGTGTTCTCGATCAGCTTCGCCGAACGTGGGAGGGACAGCCGGATTTACCGTTGGCGACGCTCTTCGGCATCTTGGCCAACCGCGGCGCGGGCTGGGGCACGACGGACGAGGAACTCGAGCAATTGCTTATCGACGAATCCTTCGCCCACCCCTCCGACCTTCCCCGCGCCCAGGATGGACGCGTGTCAGACGATGTGCTGGTAGAGACTGCCTCTCCCGCGCACCGTGTCACGCTGACTGCGGCCGGGGATGTCGTGGTGCGCTCTCTTGGGGATCGTGACCGTCAGCCGAGCGTGTGGCAGTACGACTCGGTTCGCCCGACGGGGCCCGGACAGATGCTCACGATCGCAGACAGCGAAGGCGTGGAGCATCGCCTGGGAGTGGTGGCGCTGATTTCCCGCATTGATAGCAGCGTCACCGGCTCCGACACCGGCACTGGCACTGGCACTGGCACTGGCACTGGCAGCGGGCAGGACACCCCAGCCGCAACCAGCATCGACGGCCTGGCGCGCGACACGATCGGCAACGCCGTGTGGCTCGTGCTCCTCGAAGACGGGGCGCGGATGCTGATTACGCAGCGGCTGCACCTCTGGCAGGTCGACAGGCGTGCAGTGACGAAAACAACGCACGCCTGGAACCAGGTCGTGCGTTGTCGTATGGGAGAGAATTTCGTCTACGAGACCGCGGGTGGGGAAGCAGTGGCGCTGGGGGAGGTAGTCAAGCTCCTGCTCGTGGAGAGCTAAGCAGCGACCTTGTCGAGGTGCAGCTTGAACACCGTGTCGATGTCCATCGTGTCGACCGCGTCGCGGAAGTCCGCGTCGATCGCTTCGACGAACGACACGACGGTCTCCAGGTCGTAATCCGGGTTGGCGGTGACGGTGAATGTGGCGGTCGGACGGTCGCCGACGTAGGCGACAGACTGCTTCGCCTGCTTCACGATCTCAGAGCGCTCCGCATGGTTGCACGCCGCCTGCGCAACACGCGCGACGTTGACGCGGGTATCGCCCAGATCCAACGCCGCGGTGCCGATGAATCGGTTGCTGAACCCGCGGTTGCGGATATTCGGCATGATCATCCACAGGCCGAGAATGATCGCACCGATCATCGTGCCCACGAGCGCTACCGTGTACCAGTTCATGCCGGGCACGTCAGTGAGCAGCGAGCGGTTGATGCCGCGCACGAACTCGGAGACATAGGGGATATCCCAGTACAGCGCGGCTGGAATGAGTCCGCCAGCGAGCAGGAGCAGGCCGAGCAGGAAGATGATCAGCCGGTCGAAGAATGCCAGTGTGCGTGTCATGCCAGCTCCTTCGTTTGGGTTGGGCGGTGAACGTTGACGCGGACTTGCGGCGTCTGCGCGAGGCGCTGCATTTCGCCGCCGAGGACGTCGTTGAGGCGGTGGTCGAGATCGGCTGAGCCGTCGTCTTCAACGTCGACGGTGAGCTTTTTGCGCGTGGCGCGGGACGCGATATTGGCGCGGCCGAGCTCGTTGCGCGCCGACGCGGTGGCCTTGCGTGCGACGTCGACGGGGCGCATCCAGATAGAGGAGGCAGAGTCGACGCGTACGTAGCGGCGCGGGCGCGGCTTCAACGCGGCGATGATCAGCCAGAGGCCGACGAGAGCGACGACGATGCCGACTGCGACGCCGACCGGGTTCACGGCTGCGGTGCCGAACCACTCGAGCACGGGGCGCACCCAGGAGTTCTGCGGATCGTTTTCTTGGTAGCGGTACCACAGGTCGCGCCCGATGACGCCGGAGAGGGCGAGCAGCACCAATCCGAGGAGGATGGTGAGCCACCGGACCGACGGGTTGCCTTTGGGCTCGGCGCCAGAGCGTGGGCCGGTGAATTCGTGGGTGGGGCGGGTCACGGTCGCTGCACCTCCTTGTCGGGGCGGATTCGCACGGTTTGCGTGGAGTTGCCGATGGGCTTTTCGAGGGCGTCGTCGTCAGCCCGGTCCGGGTTGATGGTGATCTCATCGAGCGGGCGCTGCGGAGGCAGCTGCGGGCTCACGACGTCTAGGCGCGGAACGGTGATCGCGCGGAGCGGTTCGGGCATTGGCTTGACGACGTCCACATGGTGCGGCCTCCGCACCTCGATCTGCGTCAGCGGGCGCTGCGCCGGCAGTGACACCGGAGTGAGCTGCGACGGGCGTGCGACTTCGACAAGACGTAGTGGTGTGGGTGCGGGTCGCTCCGCGGGAATGCGGGGCGCAATGCGGTTCACGTCGATCGTGCGCAGCGGCGCCGGGGCAGGTGCGCTCACGTGGCGTGGGCGCGTCTGCTTTTCGACGCCGACCGCGCGCAGCGGTGCCGGATCCGGACGCTCCGGAGAAACGGGGCGGACCGGTTCGGGGGTTTCCACTGTCGTCACGCGACGTGGCTCCGGTGCTTGAACCGGCTGCGGGTGCGGCGGGAGCGGTGCGGTGATGTGGCGGATCTGCATCGGGTCCGGGGTATGGACCGGGGTCAGCTGGTTGTAGGTCGAGTCGTCGACGACGATGTCGGCGAGCCTGACCGGTGCTTTCACCTGCGGCGAGAAGACCTTCGACCTGGCGACGCGAATCGTGGCGGGCGCGATGCCCGTCGGGTGGTGCAGCAGGTCGTTGCGGGTCACGCGCTGGCCCAGCGCCATGGATTCGGCGTCCACGACGACGATGTTGACCTTCTGAACAGCAAGTCCCGTCAACGTCTCCACGTGGGAGCCGATGGTCTCGCGGACCTCGTCGGTGATCGCACCGACGGGGGCGGGGTAGGAGCTGACGATCTCGACGTCGAGGATCACGGAGCCCCCAGGCCTGTCGATCTGGGCGTTCACGCGCGGGAAGCTGCGGCCAGCCAGGCCAGCGAGCTTCGCGTCGATGGCCCGGACACCCGGGACCGTCAGTACGGCGACTTCGCCGATCCGCTGGACGGTTTTTTCGCTAATGCGGTACGCGGCTGGATCCATTACCCACGACCCCGCCCGGAGGTGGTGCTGACGAGTTCAGCCAGGTCGATGCGGCCCTCCAGCTGCGCGCCGACGACGCCGCCGATGGCGCCGAACAGGAGCGTGAAGAAGAACCCGAGCCAGCCTCCGAAGATCAGAGCGAACGCCAGAACGATACCGATGACGGCACCGAGGACGGTCTTGTTAGAGAAAATGTTCATGTGTATTCCACATTTCTTGTGCGTTGTTGATTACGCGGTTGTTCGCGCGGTTCTTTACGCAGCGTCATCGAAAACGACGTCGATGCGCGGATCGGCGTCCATGTCCGCGAAGACGGGCAGGGACGTTACCGCCGTGCGGACATCAGTCACGATCGCGGGGATCTGGCGGCGGGAGGACAGGTCGTAGGTGAGGTGCAGGGCGAGGTGGGGGACGCTGTCGTCGATAAGCTGAATGCCTTCGATCATCGCGCCGCTGACCCGCAGGAACGCTTGCCCCATGCGGCCGCCGGACACTCCCGCCACACCGTCGACTGACAACGCCGCGTCGCGGATGGTTTCCGCGACTTCCTGGGTGACGGAGAATGCGGCCATTCTTACTGGTCCAGAGCCTGCTGGTTGGACTGGGTGGTCTGCTCAGTCTCGGTAGCTTCCTCCGGCAGGTTCACGTCGTGGACGGTGACATCGACGCGGTCGACGATCAGGCCGGTCATGCGGGTGATCGCGATGGTGATGTTCTCGCGGATAGCGTTAGCCAGCTCGTGGATCGCGACACCGTACTCAGCGATGACAGCGACAGCGACGTTCGCGTGGCCGTTCTCCACAGCGACATTGACGCCCTGCTGAACATTGGTGGAAGAGGTCAGAGACTCACGCACAGCACCCCACATGCGGGCAGCGCCGCCACCCAGGTTGTGCACGCCGGAGACCTCGCGGGCAGCGATGCCGGCGATCTTGCCCACGACGTTGTCATCGATGACGGTGGTGCCGTGCTCGGTCTCAAGAACCTCGTTGCGCGGCTGTGCCTGAGCCTCCGGGGTGGTGGAGCCGCCGGTTGCCGGAGTGTTCGGGGTGTTCTCGTTGTTGTCAGCCATGACAATCCTTTCAGGAAGTTTTTATCGTGTGGTGTCTGCGCCGGTGAGACATACCGACGTAACACCAGCCCATCGTATGTGTAAAACTCCGGTCCGGCCACGCAGGAGCGGAAATGACACCATTTTGAGACTATTTGCCTTTTCGGCGACCAGTGTGTTTGAATACCTGGGTTGCTTTAACACGGCGCATAAGCGCTGCTGGTAAGGCGAACATGACACCTTTGCACGATGAGCATCATGCTTATCGACGAAGGACCTGCGATCGAGCACAGGCCACCACCTGAGTAGGCACTCTCGAGACCGGGGACCGGAGAAGGGGCATGGCAAATAAACAGCGGCAGTACGTAAGGGCCACGTGAGTGTGGTCGTCGATAGGCGATCATGCTTTATGAAACCCCTTCCGAGCCTGACGATGGGGATCTCATCCCAGCGGAAGCACTGAACATGCGCTGTTTAGGCGCGTGCGCACCTTCCGCCGATTGTCATGGCAGTCATTCGTTTGAACAGACACTGGCGTTGGCGCCGGCCCCAAACCGGACAACGTTATAGAGAAACTGAAAGCTATCAATCCCACCTCTTTTGTGGCGAGCGCGAGCAAGACACAGAACGTGGGAAGCGAGGAAGAGGTTAACGTGGCGGGACAGAAGATCCGCATTCGGCTCAAGGCCTACGACCACGAAGCGATCGACGCATCTGCGAAGAAGATCGTTGAGACGGTCACCCGCACGGGTGCCCGCGTCGTCGGACCGGTGCCGTTGCCCACTGAAAAGAACGTGTACGCCGTTATTCGTTCTCCCCACAAGTACAAGGACTCGCGCGAGCACTTCGAGATGCGCACCCACAAGCGCCTCATCGACATCCTCGACCCGACGCCGAAGACGGTTGATGCCCTCATGCGCATCGACCTCCCCGCGAGCGTTGACGTGAACATCCAGTAGGGAGAACAAGACATATGACTAACGAGATCAAGGGCATTCTGGGCCGCAAGCTCGGTATGACCCAGATCTTCGACGAGGAGAACCGAGTCATTCCGGTCACCGTCGTCGAGGCTGGGCCGTGCGTTGTCACCCAGATCCGCACTGAAGAGACCGATGGCTACTCCGCCATCCAGATCGCCTACGGCGAAATCGATCCCCGTAAGGCAAAGAAGCCTCAGGCAGGCCACTACAAGAAGGCCGGCCAGAACCCGCGCCGCCACGTGGCAGAGATCCGCATGGACGACACCTCTGCTTACGAGCTCGGCCAGGAAGTGACCGTCAATATCTTCGAGGATGACACCTTCGTCGACGTTGCCGGCACCACCAAGGGCAAGGGCTACGCAGGTGCCATGAAGCGTCACGGCTTCGCAGGCCAGGGTGCCGCTCACGGTAACCAGGCTTCGCACCGCCGCGTCGGCTCCATCGGTGGCTGCGCCACCCCGGGCCGCGTGTTCAAGGGCACCCGCATGGCTGGCCGCATGGGCGGCAACCGTGTGACCACCCAGAACCTCAAGATTCAAAGGATCGACGGCGACTCCAACCTGCTCCTCATCAAGGGTGCTATCCCGGGTGCTAAGGGCAGCCTCGTCACCGTCAAGACCGCAGTGAAGGGCGGTGCTCACGCATGACACTGACACTCGATGTCCACACCGCTGACGGAGCCACCAAGGGTTCCGTCGAGCTCCCGGCTGAATTCTTCGACCGTGAGGCATCCGTTCCGCTGATGCACCAGGTCGTCATCGCGCAGCTTGCTGCTAAGCGTCAGGGCACCCACGCCACGAAGACTCGTGGCATGGTCGCCGGCGGTGGCAAGAAGCCGTTCCGCCAGAAGGGCACCGGCCGCGCCCGTCAGGGTTCGATCCGTGCTCCGCACTTCACTGGTGGTGGCACCGTCCACGGTCCGCAGCCGCGTTCCTACGCGCAGCGCACCCCGAAGAAGATGATCAAGGCCGCTCTCGCCGGCGCCCTGACCAACCGCGCTCAGAACGACCGCATCCACGTGGTCGAGGAGCTCGTCCCTGGCCAGACCCCGTCGACGAAGTCCGCACGCGCCTTCATCGAGCGCCTGACCGACCGCAAGTCGGTGCTGCTGGTCATCGGCCGCGAGGACGCTAACTCCCGTCTTTCCGCACGGAACCTGCCGGGCGTCACCATCCTCGAGCCGGGTCAGCTGAACGCATACGACGTGCTCAACGCCGACGATGTCGTCTTCTCTGTCGAGGCTCTGCACGACTTCGTCAACCGCGCCAACGCCGCAACCACTGAAGCCTCCGGCTCCACCGTGGTCGCAGCTGCTGAAAGCGAGGAGAACTAATGGCTAAGACCGCTAACTCGCGCGACATCATCATCGCCCCGGTCGTCTCCGAGAAGACCTACGCGCTGATGGAGCAGAACACCTACACGTTCTACGTCAACCCGAACGCGAACAAGACCCAGATCAAGATTGCCGTGGAGGACATCTTCGGCGTGAAGGTCGCTTCCGTGAACACCGTTAACCGTGAGGGCAAGCGCAAGCGCTCCCGCACCGGTTGGGGCAAGCGGAAGGACACCAAGCGCGCGTATGTCACCCTCCGCGAGGGCAGCGACTCCATCGACATTTTTGGCGGCGTCGCCTAACGGCTCCGCACCAAAAAGAGTTCGAGCAGAAAAGGAACCACTATGGCTATTCGTAAGTACAAGCCGACAACCCCGGGTCGCCGCAACAGCTCCGTTTCCGAGTTCGACGAGATTACTCGTTCGACCCCGGAAAAGTCCCTGGTGCGACCGCTCCCGAAGACCGGTGGCCGTAACTCCCACGGTCACATCACTACCCGTCACCGCGGTGGCGGCCACAAGCGCCAGTGGCGCGTGATCGACTTCCGCCGCTCCGACAAGGACGGCGTCCCGGCAAAGGTCGCTCACATCGAGTACGACCCGAACCGCACCGCCAACATCGCGCTGCTGCACTACGCAGACGGCGAGAAGCGCTACATCATCGCACCGAAGGGCCTGACCCAGGGTACGGTCATCGAGGCTGGCGCCAACGCCGACATCAAGGTCGGCAACAACCTGCCGCTGCGCAACATCCCGACCGGTACGACCATCCACGCTGTGGAGCTCAAGCCGGGCGCAGGTGCGAAGCTGGCTCGTTCCGCTGGCGCGTCCATTCAGCTGCTCGGTAAGGAAGGCTCCTACGCAGTTCTGCGTATGCCGTCCTCCGAGATCCGCCGCGTGGACATCCGCTGCCGCGCGACCGTCGGTGAGGTCGGTAACGCTGACCAGATCAACATCCGTTGGGGCAAGGCCGGCCGTATGCGCTGGAAGGGCTGGAGGCCCACAGTCCGCGGTGTTGTCATGAACCCGGTCGACCACCCGCACGGTGGTGGCGAGGGCAAGACCTCCGGTGGTCGCCACCCGGTTTCCCCGTGGGGCCAGAAGGAAGGTCGCACCCGCAACCCGAACCGTTATTCCAACAACATGATCGTGCGTCGCCGCCGCCCGAACAAGAAGCGCTAAGAGGAGGTAAATTCACATGCCACGCAGCCTGAAGAAAGGCCCGTTCGTCGACGAACACCTCCTCAACAAGGTGGACGCACAGAACGAGGCTGGCACCAAGCAGGTCATCAAGACCTGGTCCCGCCGTTCGACCATTCTCCCCGATTTCATCGGCCACACCTTCGCCGTCCACGACGGCCGCAAGCACGTGCCGGTGTTCATCGACGAGTCCATGGTCGGCCACAAGCTCGGTGAGTTCGCACCGACCAAGACCTTCAAGGGTCACGTCAAGGAAGAGAAGGGGCGTCGATAAGCGATGAGTGAAACGATCACTTCCGCACACGCAACCGCGAAGTACGTGCGCACTTCCCAGATGAAGGCGAACCGTGTTCTCGACCTCGTCCGCGGCAAGTCCGTGTCCGAGGCCCTGGCGATCCTGAAGTACGCGCCGCAGTCCGTGTCCACCCAGGTGGCCAAGGTCGTCGCGTCCGCTGCTGCGAACGCCGAGAACAACTTCGGTCTTGACCCGCGCACGCTGGTCATCTCCGAGGCATACGCCAACGAAGGTCCAACGATGCGCCGCTACCAGCCGCGCGCCCAGGGCCGCGCCTTCCAGATCCGTAAGCGCACCTGCCACATCACCGTGGTAGTCGAGAGCCAGAAGGAGGCTTAAACAATGGGTCAGAAAATCCACCCGCACGGCCTCCGGCTGGGCATCACTTCTAACTGGAAGTCCCACTGGTACGCCGACAAGTCCTACGCGGATTACGTCTCCGAGGACATCAAGATCCGCGAGTACCTGAACAAGAACCTGCAGCGCGCCGGCATCGCTGACATCGTCATCGAGCGCACCCGCGACCGCGTCCGCGTGGACATCCACACGGCACGTCCGGGCATCGTGATCGGCCGCCGCGGTGCTGAGGCTGACCGCATCCGCCGCGAGCTGGAGAAGCTCACCGGCAAGATGGTCGCCCTCAACATCCTCGAGGTCAAAAACGTCGACGCCAACGCCGCTCTGGTCGCCCAGAACGTGGCTGAGCAGCTGGTC
This sequence comes from Corynebacterium sp. p3-SID1194, assembly GCF_025144155.1. Taxonomy (NCBI): domain Bacteria; kingdom Bacillati; phylum Actinomycetota; class Actinomycetes; order Mycobacteriales; family Corynebacteriaceae; genus Corynebacterium; species Corynebacterium sp. p3-SID1194. Next base: position 90,939 of record NZ_JALXWY010000002.1, on the reverse strand, counting down.
AACCGTGTGGCTTTCCGCCGCGCGATGCGCAAGGCTATCCAGTCCGCTATGCGCCAGCCGCAGGTCAAGGGCATCAAGATTCAGTGCTCCGGCCGTCTCGGCGGCGCTGAGATGTCCCGCGTTGAGCGTTACCACGAGGGCCGCGTCCCGCTCCACACCCTGCGTGCGGAGATCGACTACGGCCTGGCTGAGGCAGAGACCACCTTCGGCAACATCGGTGTCAAGGTGTGGATCTACAAGGGCGACGTCGTTGGTGGCGTGCGTGAGTCCGAGCTGAACGCTCCGGGCAATGAGCGCCGCGGCCGCGGTGACCGCCGTCCCCGCCGCGGTGGCCAGCGCCGCCAGCGCGCAGAGCAGAAGAAGGAGGGCTAAGACACATGCTTATCCCGAAGCGCGTTAAGTACCGTCGCCAGCACCGTCCGGGTCGTACCGGTGTGTCCAAGGGCGGCAACACCATTAACTTCGGTGATTTCGGCCTGCAGGCTCTCGAGCCGGCCTACATCACCAACCGCCAGATCGAGGCAGCTCGTATTGCCATCAACCGTCACGTCAAGCGTGGCGGCAAGGTCTGGATCAACATCTTCCCGGATCGTCCGTTGACCCAGAAGCCGCTCGGCGTGCGTATGGGTTCCGGTAAGGGCCCGGTGGAGAAGTGGGTGGCCAACGTCAAGCCTGGCCGCATCCTGTTCGAAATGTCCTACCCGAACGAGGCTGTCGCTCAGGAAGCTCTGCGCCGCGCTGGCGCTAAGCTGCCGTGCAAGACTCGTATCATCTCGAAGGAGGACCAGTTCTAATGGCTACTGGAACCCCTGCACACGAGTTCCGTGAGCTCAATGATGCTGAGCTGAATGACCGCCTGAGCGCCGCCAAGGAAGAGCTGTTCAACCTGCGCTTCCAGCTGGCGACCGGTCAGCTGACCAACAACCGTCGTATCCCGGCGGTCAAGCGTGACATCGCACGTATCTACACGGTGCTGCGTGAGCGTGAGCTTGGCCTGTCCACCGTCCCTGGTGAAGGAGCTAACTAATGTCTGAAACGAACAAGGGCCTGCAGAAGCGCCGCCGCGGCTACGTGGTCTCCGACAAGATGGATAAGACCATCGTTGTCGAGATCGAGGACCGCAAGTCCCACGCGCTGTACGGCAAGATCGTCCGTAACACCAGCCGCGTGAAGGCACACGACGAGGAGAACACCGCCGGCATCGGCGACCTCGTCCGCATCGAGGAGACGCGTCCGCTGTCCAAGGACAAGCACTTCCGTCTCGTTGAGGTCATCGAGAAGGCACGCTAAAGCGCTTATCGACGACCACCCCACGCCCGCCCCCAATCCACCCGCTGGATTCGGGGGCGGGCGTTTGCTGTGCTGCATTAAAGTGACCCGTATGGTGCGCAGAATTCTCCTTGGTGTGTTCGGTGCTCTCGCTTTGCTGCTCGGGGCGTGTGCGGACCCCGTGAAAGACGAGGTGGCTGCGTTGTCGGTCTGGGCCGAGTCGGATCCGGTGATGCGGGAACTGACGTTCACGCGCGTGGTTGCGGGCGGGTTCGAGTCCTCGGTTGTCTCGGTCGGGGGAGAGCTCAACGTCGACAGCGTGCCTGCCTACATTGATGCCCTGGTGGCTTTGCGCGGCAAGGAGAAGGAGGCCACTAAGGGCGCGATCACAGAGTTTACCTCCCACGTCTCCGCGGATATCGGCGGGACGACCTTCAGCTGGGAAGGACCGTTCCCGGAGGAGGCTTTCGGGGCGGAATCGGCGGAGATGCTGGCTCCCTTCGCCGCGCCGGCTGTGGAGAAAGTCGAGGTGACGGCATCGGGGAGCGACGGGGGATTCGCGGGGAGGGTGTACAGGGAGGCGTCGATAAGCGACGGCGAAGCGCGCGACTTCCGTGACGCGGCGTACGAGCAACTCGGTGCGGACGGACGGAGCTTCACGTTGAGCGGTTTTCCGCCCGTGGGGAGGCTGCTCCTCGACTCGGAATCCGCGACGCACGCTGAGCTGCTCGCGCACATCGACCGTGTCGCTGCGGCAAGCAGGATGCGCCTTGACGCCGTCGACAACCACGGCCGCAATTCCGTCTGGGATTTCTACACAGAAGAACCTTTCGACGATGCTGGCGTGCGCGCTGTCGTCGAACTGCTCGCCTCGCCTGTCGACGGCAAAACCGCCACCCTCATCATTCGCGGCCCCGACGGCAAACTCGGCACGGCCTACGCGGGGCGGCCCCGTGACACGCAGCCCGCCGGCAACGAGCCCTGGAGCGCGCAACTGCAAGCCATCGCCGCATCGTAGCGGAAGTTTCGCCGCTAAAATCGCGCCTGTGAAAAAGAAGGACAAGATCGGGCTCGGCGCGGTGGTCGCGACCTACTCCTTCGTGTTCCTCGCCGCGTTTCTCTACGGCCCCGCCGGCGAGCCGCACCGATCCAACATGAAAAGCCTGGATGAATGGGCTGCCGAAGATCCCGTGATGAAAGACCTCACCTTCTCCTACGTCGGAAGCGAGACGGAGGAATTCACCCGGGCGGAAGTCAGCGGGACCCTCAATGTCGGAAGCGTGCCCGAATTCTTCGCTGCTTTGGTCGCCCTCGAGGGCAAGGGGCCGGAGCCGGGTCGTGCGACGAAGCTGACCGCTGCTGGCGTGTCGGCGGACATCGACGGGACGACGTTCACCTGGTCCGGCGAGCTCCCCGAGGCGGAGAAAGCCGCTGACGCGGAAGAGCTGTACGCGCCGTTCGCTGCGCCCGAGGTGAAGAAACTGAAACTGCACGCGCCCCACCGGATAGAAATCGACGCGGAGGTGACCCGGAATATGTCCGTCAGCGACGATGATGCCCGCGCCTTCCGGGACGAGGCGTACAGCCATGTGCAGAAGTACCCCGACGCGTCCTTCGTGCTGATGGGCTTTCCTCTGGCCAAACCGGCCCAGGAACGCGGTACGACAGGCGTGCCGGGCGGTGAAGGCGAACAATTCTTATTGCCGCGCCTTCAGCTTGTCTCCGAATACACCACCTACGCCGAACTGGTGGAACAAGCCGAACATGTGGACGCCGCCTCCGACATGTTCCTCACAAGCGTGAACAACGCTGAAGGCCCTGACAGCGAGTGGACCTTCTACACCGAGGGCGAATTCGACGAGGAAGGCTTGCGCGCGATCAAAGAGATCCTGACCGAACCCGTCGACGGGAAACGCGTGTGGGTGCGAATCGAAGGCCCCGACGGACTCCTCGGAACAGTGGAAGTGGGAAAGCCGCAGGCGAGGCCGGAATCCTACGAGAAAGATCCGTGGGAAGAGCGCATGCAGGAAGTGCTGGGCCCGTAAACGCCGGGTGACGCCTCGCATCGGCCGTTGAACTCAGGCGGTATGGTGCGGTCGCATTGCGCAGCAAGGAGATCGAGGTGCAAGACGGTGCGATCAACAGCCGTGGAATGAGCAGCTGCATGCGGTGATTTCCCAGTAGGATGGCTCTCATGAAGGCGAAGAACCAGGTGAACACCATCGTGTTGTTGGTGACCGTTGCGATCCTCTTCGCCTTCGCCGCCGCCTACCCATCTAACAAAGACGAAAAACTCTCCGAGACCCAGCGCCTGGAGAGATTCGTCGCAGACGACCCAGTGATGAAGGACCTCACGTTCGATCGCGATACAGGCAGGTCGGGGTACCCTCAGCGAATCAGCGTTGACGGCGTCCTTCACGTCGAAAGCGTGCCGCAGTTTATCGATGTTTTAGAAACCCTCCGCAAGAAGGAGCGGAACCGAGAGCAGGCAATTGACCTAACGTCCACCGAAGGCATCACTGCGGATATTGGAGGAACGTCACTGGTCTGGCGCGGAAGAATGCTGGATCGGAAAGACGCGCGCAGAAACGAGAAACTGATCGAACCGTTGGTGGCGCCGGGCGTTGCAGAAATTAAAGCCACCCTATATGAGGAGGACATAGGGCTAAAACTGGTAGCTAAGCGTGGTTCGACCCTCTCTGACAGCGAAGCTCGCGCCTTCCGCGACAAAGCCTATGAGAACTTCGCTGCGGACAGTGACGCACGACTCGAATTATGCGGTTTCCCCCTCATGCACTCCACGGAGTTTGTCGAGCAACAGGACTGCGCGCCGCCACTCCTCGCCCTCAACCCTGAGGATGGGACCTACCAGGAGCTTATTGAGCGCGCCAACCGCATAGATGTTGCGACCGATATGTCCCTCACCTTCGTGAGCGGCACCAGAGAACACCGCGAGGAAGAATACAGCGTGTGGGGCTTCTACACCGAAGGCGAATTCGATGAAGAAGGTCTGCGCGCCGTCAAGGAGATCCTGTCCGAAACTCCCGAAAAGAGGCCCACTCTAATCGTCATCCGTGGCCCCGAGGGGGCCCTCGGTGGTGTTTACATGGGGAAGCCTCCGTCGGAGTCAGCGTCCTATGCCGAGTGCCCGTGGCAGGAACGCATGCTGCAAGTTTTAAACGGGTAACCTGCTCAAAGCAGTGCGTCTGCTTTCGCCGTTAAAATCCGGCGTTATGGCGAGGAAACCTTTTTCCATCATTGTTTCGGTGCTGCTCGGCGTATGCGCACTGTTGCTTGGCGGCTGCATGAGAATCGACAAGCAGGTCAACGCCGTCGCTGAGTGGGCGGACCAGGACCCGGTGTTTTCGGGCCTCACCGTGCAGCAGAACAATGAAGGCGTTCCCACGACGCAGGTGAAACTCAGAGGGGAACTCAACGTTGACGACGTCGACCAGCTTTTCGAGGCATTGACAGCACTCCACGCTAAGCAAAAGGAGATGAAACGCAAAGGTGTGGCGTCTTTCAGCCTCGCACTGAAAGCCCAGATAGGAGCGACGCGGTTCTTCTGGGACGGGCAGCTCCCAGAGCCAGCCACGCAGGCGGAGCAGCAGAAAGCCTACGAACTGCTTGCCGACGCCGCCATCGGGAGCGTCCACATCTTGGCAGGCAGTTCTAGCACCCGTGTGACCGTGGATCCGTCGGAAAGCGCGGACGACAGCCGCACGATCCAGATCCGCGACAGTTTGTACCGGACGCTCGATGCCACGGACACAGGCATTGCGACCAGGTTCAACGGCACGCCGCTCAGACCGGGCGGCGCACCGGTGTCGTTGGAGCTCGGAGCGTTTCAGGTGCCGTACACAGAGGCACTGGCCTTCGTGAAGCGTGTCGACGCAGCGGTGCCCGAGATGCGCGTAGAGCAGGTCGCAGGCGACACCAAATGGCGGTTCTACACCGAGTCGCAGTACGACGAGGCGGACCTGCGCGCGCTGAAAAAGATCCTCTCCGAGCCGGAGGCAGGAGAAGAGAGCCCGTCGGTGATCATCGATGGGCCGGAGGGTCGGCTGGGGTGGGTGTACGTCAATAAGCCGCTGGCTGAGCAGCCGGACGATCCCTCCGAATGGAGCCCACGCATGCAGGAACTTTTCGCTTCGGACGCCTGATGTGTGATGTGCGTTACTCTTGAGGCAGGGAAGCCAGTGAAAGGAGATACGCACACCATGAAGAAGATTGTCAGTCGTTTGAGCGCAGCCGTGATCGCCGCTGCCGTAGTGGTCGCTCCGGTGAGCGCCCCGGTGGCCGCCGCATCAGTGATGGAGACCAAGCTGACCCCGCCGCCGCCCGGCACCGAGTTCCCGTACTGGGACGAAGCCCAGTTCACGCAGTGGGCGGAGACGCCGGTGGTTCGCCCGGGCGACGAGGCGTTTAGCGACCCGTACGGCCGCGGGCTGAAAGTCCTCGGCCACACCGAGGCGGATACGGCGGTGTGCGCGTACAGCAAGCCGGGGCGCGGCGCCTGCTTCGTCAACGGTGAGCAGGCTGTGGACATGGGGAACGAGGTCTACTCCTTCGATGACCGGGTGTCTGCGTTCGCCCCGCTGACGCGCCCGGTGCTGAATTTCTACGGTGCGGCGAAGGCACGCCTGTCGTCGCAACGCTACTAGGAGCCGGCGGCGAGAGCGATGCGTTCGCTGAAGCGGGCGTAGTCGTCGCGGATCGCGCCGAGGGGTTCCACGACGGCGGATTGCGAGGTCGCGGCGACTTCTTTTCGTAGCGCCGCGCGCGTTCGTCGTTTGACGCCGCTGCCGATGACTCCGCCGAAGACGGCGGTCACCAGCCCGATCACGAGGCCCATCAATAGCCCGGCCATGATGAGCAGCGTCGGGATCGGCCAGCCTTCGACGTCAGGGACAAGGTCGCCGCCGAGTAGCGGTGTCAGCGCTCCGGGCACGAATGCGACGAGCAGGTACCACAGCACGCCGACGAGCGCGGCAAGCAGCGCCAACCATTGGACGACGGTGAGCAGGGTCCAGCCTTTCGACGGTTCGGCCGGCAGTCGTGTGCGGGCGACTGCGCGGTCGAGCTCGGCGGGAAGTGTCTCGGCGACCTCGTCGGCGCGATCGGAGACGGCGGAGGCCCATTGCGGGGGCAGGTCGTCTGCGACGGAGGCGGCGTAGTCGCGCACGCCGCGGTTGGCCACGGCTTTGGAGGCGGCGGAGAGCTCCGGCAGCGAGGAGCGGTGCACGCCCACGGTGTCGGCGTCTTCGCGCAGGCCCATGCGTTTGAGGGGGTCGGGGCGGAAGCGGGTCACCCAGGAAGTGAGCAGCCAGCCGGTGCGTTCGTGGAGGCGTTTGCGGTATGCGGCGGCGGTCGAGTTGGCGACGCGGTCGGCACCGGCGGCCTGGGCGAGCACAGAATCCAAGTCTCGCTTTGCTCGCTTATCGACGTCTCCTGCTTTCTCCCTGGCAGCGTATTCCCCCGTCACAGAGGCGATGTCGGCTTCGATGCGCGCAGACTGTGCGCTGTGGGCGGCGGCGACGCGGGTGATGGCGGAGCGGAGGTCGTCGATACCCGTTTGCGTGTAGGTAGAGGTGGGCACGACGCTCACGTTGGTGAGGCCGTCTTCGCGCAGCAGCTGCGCGTAGGACTGGGAGACGGTGGGGACGTCGGTCTCTGCCAGGAGGTCTGCCTTGTTCAACACCGCGAGCGTGACTGCCGAGTGGTTGGCGTGGGGGCGGATGAACTGGTCGTGAATGACGCTGTCGGCGTATTTCTCCGGGTCAGACACCCAGACCAGTACGTCGACCTGGCCGGCGAGGCGCTCCGCGATGGCGCGGTTGGATGCCTCCACCGAGTCGAAATCGGGAAGATCAAGCAGGATTAGGGGGCCGGCCTTGGGAGCGAATTCGCCCGAGCGGACGCGGCGGTCCTCGACGCCGAGCCAATCGAGGAGCTCCTCGGATCCTTCCGGTTCCCAGATCGCCGCGAGTGGCGAGGAGGTGGTGGGGCGACGCGCCGCTGCCTTGCCGAGGTCCTCGCCCACGACAGCGTTGAACAGGGAAGTCTTGCCGGAACCGGTCGCACCGAAGAAGCCGACGACGGTGTGCTCCGCAGACAGGGCGCGGCGTTCGGCACCTGCGCGGGCAATCTTTTCCAGGCGCTCGCGCTGAGCGGGGGAGAGGTAGGGCGCGCCGATCTCGGCGGCTTCGTCGAGAGCTGTGAGACGTTCCCCGAGGGAGGCGCTCTTCCGCTTAAACAGAGCCATCGTCGCCTCCCCGGAAACCGCCGCGCAGCTGGGCGAACAAGTCGCGGAGCGGGCCACTCGAGGCGCTCTCTTCGAGGCTGGATGCCGAGCTCGGTCGAGTTTCCTCGACCGCCTGGGTCGGCTTCGGGGTGCCGGCGAGCTCCGGGAAGCGCTCAGCGACAGCTGCGCGGGCAGCGTTGGTGGCCGTGGTGAGATCATCGGCGGTGGTGCCCTCGAGGAGGGGGTCGGTGACCGGGTAGTAGCGCTCGCGTTCGCGCTGGAGGAGCTCGCGCAGACGCTCATTCAAGTCGTTGCGGGCATCGGTGGCCATGCGGCGGACGGTGTCCTCGCCGAAGATCGTCTCCAGCAATTTCTGGCCGAGCACAGCGGAACCGCCGGCAATAGCGACTTCGCCGCCCGTGATACCGGCGGTGGAGGCGAAGACGACGAGCATGAGCGCCACGGTCAAGACATTGAGGCCGAAAGACATGACGCGGGCGCGCTGGCGTTTGGCGCCGGCGGTGTCCTGGATGCGGTCGAGAAGCGCGCCTTGCCATTCGCGGACAAGGGCAGCGGCGCGCTCGTCGATATCCGAGGAGGAACGGGCGAGGGATGGGTCGGCAGCAGCGCGCAAGTCTGGGGCGACGGCACCGATGTGCGACCACGAACGTGCGGCGGCGGTGTCTGCGGCATCGACGATCACGGCGTGGAGACCGGACTCGAGCTCAGTCTCCACCTCGCGCAGGGGAGCGGGCTCGCCGGTGAAGAAGCTTCCCACCTTGTCCATCGTCTGGGAGAACCAGCGCTCGAAACCGCGGGAAATATCCGACGTGCCCACGACATCCTGCCAACGGTCCATGACTTCGGAGCGCAGCATCTTGCCGTCGGAGGTCGCATCGATCACATGCGTGTGGGCGGCGGAATACTGCTCACTGATCGCGCTATCCAATTGGGAGGCGAAGGCTTCTTGGCGAGAGCGGGCGTCGATAAGCTTCTCTGCTTTCTCGATGGCTCCCGTGGCGGCCCCTGCGACCGTTTTGCCTGCGACTGCGCGGCGCGCGGCGGAATCCTCCGCGAGGTCAGTGAGATAGGAACGAAGCTCGGCGACCAAGGTGTCCTGCAGGAATTCCTCGCCGCCGAGGCCGGGGACGAACGGGACCGTGAAAACCGTCGCTCCGTGCAGGCCCGCCTCGTCCATCATGCGGCGCAGATCATCGGGGACAGTCTCTGCAGATGACTCGTCGAGGCGGTTGAGCACCACCAGGACCTCGATCCCGCGGCTGGCGGCGTCGTGCAGGAAATTCCACACCAGCTGGTCGGCATAGCGCGCCGGGGTAGTGACGAAGACCCAGAGATCCGCTGCGGCCAGCAGCTGAGAAGCGAGGGCGCGGTTGCGGTCGTCGATGGAGTCGAAATCGGGGGCATCGAGAAGCGCGAGCCCTTCCGGGATGCTGCCCGTGGGCACGATGCGCAGCGTCGTCGACTGCTCGTCGCCCGCGCCGTGAGAACGCGCGAGCCCCGGCAGGACCTGCGGCGAATTGAACCAGTCCGCGTCCGCCGGATTGGCCACCAGCACCGGCTGACGCGTCGTCGGGCGGATCACGCCCGGATTGGACACTCGCTCACGCAGCACCGCGTTCACGAGCGTGGACTTGCCGGAACCGGTCGAACCACCGATCACCGCCAACAACGGAGCATCGAGATTGGCGAGGCGCGGCAGAACATAATCGTCGAGCTGGTTGACGACAGCGCGGGCATCAGCTTCCACGCCGCCATCGCTCAAACGCGTGCCGGCGACAGCGTCCCGAACGCCACGCACGGCATCGAGCATGTCAAGGTTAGGGGTGTTCACCTAAGCCATTCTGGCAGACAGCTCGATGCCGTGCGGATTACGGAGTGAAAGGAAGAACTAGTCGCGGTAGTTGGTGCGCGTGCGGTTGAGCCAGCCGTAAATGCCGCCCATGATCAGACCGCCGCCGACCAAGTTGCCCAGCCAGACGATCGTCCAGTTGCGCAGCACGTTGCCGACCGTGAAGCCCTCGATGGAGGACGGGTCGAACATGAAGCCGTTCAGCGTCGTCAGCACGAAGTTCGCAATCGAGTGCTCGTAGCCCATTGCGGCGAACGCCGGAATGATGATGGCCACGGCCCAAATCTTGGCGCTGTGATCCTTACCGGCCTGCGCCGTCAGGATGAAGCCGACGTTCACGACCATGTTGGCCAGGATGGCCTCGAAGAAGAGGGTCAGGCTGGGCTTCGCCAGCTTCGCCTCCCACAGGCTGGACAAGAACGGCATCGTCGTCTCGGCGTTCTGACCGGTGGTGGTCATGGAAATCAGCCACGAGACGATGATCGCGCCGACCAGGTTGAAAAACGTCACGAACAGGATGACCAGCAGGGCGCGCGGGATCTTCGTCATCTTATGGACGAGGCCGTACGTCATGAACATCATGTTGCCGGTGGCCAGCTCGGATTGGAGGACGACCATCATGTAGAGGGTCACTGCGAAGATCATCGCGAAGGGGTACTTGCCCCAACCCGGGGCGTACGATTCGGTCAAAGTTGCTGTTGCTGCGGCGAACGCAGTCATGATGCCCAACAAGACGCCGGCCATGATGGCGCGAAGGGCGAAGCGACCAGGTTCGCGGCCGAACAGGTCTAGCTTGTTCTGGATTGAAATTGGGGCCTTCTCACTGAAACTCACTCTTCCCAAGCTAAAGCATTCTCGGGTAGGTGGCTAACCGTGATTTTGGCCCCGAAGCTCTATCCGCGAACTAGTTGCGCGTGGCCTGATCGAAGAATTCGCGTTCGTAATAGCACGCGTACATGAACGCCTCGAGAGCGTCCGCGCGCTGCTTTTCGCTTGCGCCAGAGAGAGCCTTCTCCACCGAATTCAGGGCCATACGCACGGCATCTGTGAAATCTTCGCCCCCGTACATGGACAGCCACGCGTTGTACGGATGCTCAGGATGATTGTTTTCCGCGAGGTGCAAACCGACCTCCGCGTAGAGCCAAAAGCACGGCAACACTGCCGTGGCGCCGACAATATAATCCGAAAAAGCGGCCGTAGATGTGAGCATATTCACGTAGCCGAGGGTGACAGGAGAGGGGGGAGTGTCCGCCTCGATGTGGTGCTCAGAAATCCAGTTGCGGTGCAGTTCCGACTCCGCCTCGATCGCGACCGTCGCGGACTGCGACCACCACACCTGATCCTCCGCGTCCGGGGCCTTCGCACTCACCGTCGCCAGTGCGCGGGAGTATTCGCGGAGGTAATACGCATCCTGCACTTGGTAGAAGCTGAACTGCTCCTCCGGCAAAGTGCCGTCGCGCAGCGCGCGGATGAACGGCAACTCCAACGTCTCCGGCCACACCTTCTGCGCAGCCTTGTCCCACAGCTCGCGGGTAAACGGTCCGGCAGCAGGAATCTTGGGGTCGAGGGAGGGGGAGGATGGGGCGGTCCAGTCGTCGATAAGCTTCCATGGCTGCGTTGACCCTGCTGCGGCGAGGCGGCGCGAACGGTGGAAGTGGTCCACCGGCCCGTGACCCGTGCCGACGTTGAGGTCGTCCGCGTGCGCGATCGCCTCGTGGAGCCAACTCGACGTCCATGCGAGCGCGCCGTGAGGGTCGATCGCCATGCGCGTGGCGAAAGCCGACGACAACGAACAACCCGTGCCGTGCGTATTCTTCGTGTCCACGCGCGGCACATGCGCGACCTCGACCTCGCCAGCCGGCGTGACCAGCGCGTTCGATGCGTAACCCGCCTTGAGGTGTCCGCCCTTCACGAGGACCTTCACGCCCGCTGCCTTCGCGTATTCGCGGCCCTGCTCGAGCGCCTCATCGAATGTCTCCGCAGGCGTCGTGCCCGCCAGCACAGCAAGCTCCGGAATATTCGGCGTGACGACGCTCGCGTGATCCTTCACGAACTGCCTCATCGCCTCCTCCGCGTCCTCGGTGAGCAGGCGATCGCCGCTCGTGGCCACCATCACCGGGTCGACCACCACCGTCGGGACCGGGTGCGCTGCCAAGTAATCGGAGACCGTCTTCGTCGTCTCCACATCCCCCAGCATGCCGATCTTCACCGCGTCCACCTCGACGTCGTCGAAGACCGCGTCCAGCTGCTCCTTCAGGAAATCCTGCGGCGGCACATGAATGCTGCGCACCCCGTGCGTGTTCTGCGCCACCAGCGCCGTCACCACGCACATGCCGTAGCCGCCCGCCGCCGAGATCGACTTCAGATCCGCCTGGATTCCCGCCCCGCCCGTCGGGTCCGTGCCCGCGATGGACAGGATGTTCGGGATCGCGCTGCGCTGCGCGCCGCCATCAGAAGTGGACAAAGAAGCCATCAGACAATTCCTCCGCGAATGTTGGTTCGTTCAGGTTCGACGGGTGTGATCTCAGCTTCGTACCCGCCTCCGTTTCGCGCGGCTGCAGCTCTGGCGAACTGCGGCGTTGCGCGGCGGCGGGTGCGTGGCACCCCGTGTCTTGACCCGACATCGTACGCGAACGGGAGGTGGCGGGGGCTGAATTCGATCCAGCAGCAGAAGGGGAAGTGCAGAGCAAATGGAAAAGGCCCGCGGCTGCGGGAATTTGAGGTTCGCGCAGGCGGCGTGGTTTAATACCACAGTTGTCTATCGCTGGTCGCAGTTGACGCGCGTTTCCGAGTTGAGGCTGCGAGACCCTTCGGCGGTGACGGCACGTGAAGTGCTGGGCACTGTTCGTCGATAAGCGAAAAGGCACAAAAAGACATTGACCACGTGCGTGCAGGACGGAAATCTGGCGCACATTGATCCAGGTCAGGAGACCAACTGTGATTCAGAAAGAATCGCGTCTGAAGGTCGCCGACAACACTGGTGCACGCGAGATTCTGTGCATCCAGGTGCTCGGCGGTTCTGTTCGACGCTTCGCCGGTATCGGCGACACGATTGTCGCCACCGTGAAGGAAGCCGCCCCGGGCGGCAATGTGAAAGAGGGCGAGGTTGTCCGCGCCGTCATCGTTCGTGCGAAGAAGGAGACCCGTCGTCCGGACGGTTCCTACATCGCGTTCGACGAAAATGCAGCTGTTCTGATCAAGAACGACACTGAGCCCCGCGGCACCCGTATCTTCGGCCCGGTCGCTCGTGAGCTGCGCGATAAGAAGTTCATGAAGATCGTGTCTCTCGCACCGGAGGTGATCTAGTTGAAGATCAAGAAGGGCGATATGGTCCAGGTCATCGCTGGCAAGGACAAGGGCGCTCAGGGTCGCGTCATCGAGGCGTACCCGCAGCGTGACCGTGTCCTCGTCGAGGGCGTGAACCGTGTGAAGAAGCACGTTGCTAACTCTTACAATGAGCGCGGCGCTGAGTCCGGCGGCATTGTCACCCAGGAGGCCCCGATCCACGTGTCCAACGTGATGGTGGTCGATTCTGAGGGCACCCCGACCCGTGTGGGTTACCGCTTCGATGAGAACGGCAAGAAGGTCCGCGTTGCCAAGTCGAACGGGAAGGACATCTAATGACCGAGGCTAACTACACCCCGCGTCTGAAGACGCGTTACCAGGACGAGATTCGCGGCAAGCTGTCTGAGCAGTTCGGCTACGAGAACGTCATGCAGATCCCGGGTCTGACCAAGATTGTGGTCAACATGGGTGTCGGCGACGCTGCCCGCGATTCCAAGATGATCAACGGCGCGCTCGAGGACCTCACCGCGATCACCGGCCAGAAGCCGCAGCTGCGTCGCGCGAAGAAGTCCATCGCTAACTTCAAGCTCCGTGAGGGCATGCCGATCGGCGCGAAGGTCACCCTGCGCGGCGACCGTATGTGGGAGTTCTTGGATCGTCTGCTGACGGTCGCTCTTCCGCGTATTCGCGACTTCCGTGGTCTGTCGGACACCCAGTTCGACGGCAACGGCAACTACACGTTCGGCCTGTCCGAGCAGACGATGTTCTACGAGATCGACGTGGACAAGATCGACCGTCCGCGCGGTATGGACATCACCGTTGTCACGTCCGCTGTCAACGACGAGGAAGGCCGCGCGCTGCTGCGCCACTTCGGCTTCCCGTTCAAGGACAAGGACGGCAAGATGCAGCAGGCATAAGCGCTCGCTTGCATTGCTTATCGACGCCCCCTGGGCCCCGGTTGTTTTCAATCCGGGACGCAGGGGGTGTTTCGTCGTCCCTGGGGTAAGCCGATTCAGTTCAGGGCTCCCCGCAGCAATCGTTCCGTGATTTTTCTGAAGTCCTTAGGCGACGCTGCCGCGTGGGGGCCGATTCGGATGCAATCGCTTGGTGGAGTGCCGGATCAAGCTGCCTTCCCGCAGGGCAATATCGGGATCGATGCGGCGATTTTGCTGGCCGGTCTGCGTCGTGTTGCTCGGAGTCGCCTCGTTCAGTCTACGGCGTAGGACGCCATAGGAGGTCGACACTTCCGGCAGGTTTGCGTCGACTATTCCGTTAGTTTAGCGTCGACACTTCCGGCAGGTTTGTCTATTCTTGCAGTATGAAGACTTATCGTCCGCGGATTGTGGACCAGCTCTTGAACGCTTATCTGGAAGCTTCACCAGCGGTGCAGTTAGCGGGTGCCCGTGCCTCGGGAAAGACAACAACTGGCATGCAGGCCGCATGCTCAATCGCGCAGATTGACCGTATGGGAGTTGAGGCGGCTGAGATTGTTGCCCTCAATCCCTCCGCGCTTCTCGAAGGTGAGGCACCGCGCTTGTTGGATGAGTGGCAGCTTGCCCCGAGTTTGTGGGGTGCGGTTCGCCGAGCTGTCGATGAAGATCCCACTCCGGGGCGGTTTATACTTTCTGGCTCGGCCTGGCCCGACAGTGAAACAATCAAGCATCCCGGCGCCGGGAGAATTCTGAACTTAACGATGCGCCCGATGACACTCTACGAATCGGGTGATTCGCCCGGTAGTTTTTCCCTGCGCCGGCTTCTTGCGGGAGAAACTCCACTCGAGGGCGCGGCGTCGAGCACACATTCGATCTTGGATGTCTGTCGTCTCATCACGAGGGGCGGTTGGCCTTCCTGGGTTGACAGGGATGCGGATGTCGCTGAACTGCTGGTCGAAGGCTATTTGGATAATCTCGCCGAGAACGAATTCCCGTTTGTGGGAGGAACACGACGCTCGCCACAGCGGTTCCTGCATTTCGTCCGCGCATACGCGTCCTTAACAGCCCATCCATCTCCGTTGACCACAATCCAGGAACGGTTAGGAGAAGAAGGAATCGAGGTCGGGGAAAAATACGCGCCTCTTTTCCATGAATTCGCTGGCCGAATGTACCTTGTGGAGGACCAGCCCCCGTGGGCCCCGGCCCGACGCTCCAAGTCGCGTCTGAATGCCACACCGAAAAGACACTTAGTTGATCCATCGTTGGCGGCTGCGGCGATGGGTGCATCTCATAGTGCGCTCGCGAAAGATCCCCGCACACTGGGTTTTCTATTTGAATCCCTAGTGCTGCGTGACCTTCGCGTCTACAGCCAGCCTTTGCGCGGGACCGCTTTCCACTTCCGGAATAAGGACGGGACAGCGGAGATCGACATTGTGCTAGAACTTCGTGACGGAAGATGGGTCGGTGTCGAGGTCAAACTCACCCAAGAAGCAGCTATTGAAGCTGCGCCGCGTCTGCAACAGGTGGCCGAAAGTATTAAGCGTCCTCCCGAGGCGCTGCTGCTTGTCACTCCAACTGGTGTCGCGGCACAAGTCAGCGATCGGACGTGGATCGTGCCCATCGGCCTTTTTGGTCCATGATCCCGGCCGCTGATCGCAAGGTGCCCCAACCTACCGCGTCAGGGCTGCAGTTCACATTTTCCGGGCAGCGGCCCCCTGCCGCGCGCCGTCTCGGGGGAGGCGGGGTCAGGGGGTGTGAACGCGTCCGTCGAAAAGCTCTTAGTCGGTGAGCTCCGCCTGGGTCATGACATCGCGCAGGACCTTAGCGGAGTGAGCGAATTGCTCGGACTCGTGCTCGTCGAGGGAGAGCTCGACGATGTCCTGGATGCCGTTGCGGTTGATCACGGCCGGGGTGCCGATGTAGATGTCTTCTTCGTCGTACTGTCCCTCGAGCAGGGCGCTGATCGGCAGGACGACATCCTCGTTCTTGAGTACAGCGCGGGTGATGCGGGCGAGACCGCCACCAATGCCGTAGCTGGTGGAACCCTTCGCGCGGATGATGTCGTAGGCCGCGTCGCGGGTCTTGACGAAGATCTCCTCCATCTTGTTGGAGGTGTTCGGGTTGGTTATGGCCGGGCCTTGCCGTGGAACCAGAACGGGACCCAGACCACGTCGGACGGGGCAAGGCCCCAGTCCTTCACGGCAAGTGCGCGTACGGATTTGGTGAGGTTGCCTTCGCCGGAGACCCACACGGAACGCGGCGGTTGCCCTGCGTCGAAGTGTTCGCGCAGGACGGCCAGGGTGGCTTCGGTCTCGGCCGTTTTCGGTGCTTCTATGACGGTGAGGGAGGCGAGCTTTTCATGCCACTGTTCAGCCAGTCCGTCCTCGATTTCCTCTGGAGACGTGACGACGGCGACGGCGTGGGTCTGCGTGAGGGCCTGGGGTGCGTTGGCCTCCTGGTAGGCCAGGATATGGCGCAGGGCGGGCAGCGCCGAAGCATCGGCGACGAGTAGCTGTGAGGATGCGGGAGGCTTCCACAGGGCGGGGCACGTGAACATGCCGGCGGTGGCGCCTGGGCGCGCCTGGCGGATCCACCGGGAACCGGGGCCGGAATCGCCGTGGGTGACCACGTCGACGTCGATAAGCTTGCGTGCCCTGTCGAGACTGCGGATGGTGTACCAGCGGAGGTCGGGGCGTGTCTCCTCGGGGATTGCTGCCACGGCCGCGCGGATGTTGACGCCGCTGAAGCTGAAGGGGCGGAAGGGGTGGCCCGGCTTCGGCATGACTAAGCCGAAATACTCGTCGGGGCCGCTCAGGGGGTAGTCCGCGAAAGCCTCTCCGGTGAAGGTGAGGCGATGCAGACGTGGCTTGAGCTGCTCGTTGGAGACGAGGGTGACGGGGTGGAGGAGGTGTGTTGGCATGTGTCGTAGGGTGTCCTAAGTAAGGTGAGGCTTGCTTTATTGTACCTGTGGGGTCTACGGTACGACAGTCGACACAATTTGAACACATTTTTGTGCCCTAAATGGGCCCGGATGCTCCAAGGACCCCACTATGAATTTTCTGAAAAAGCGTGCCGCCAGCACCGTCGCCCTCGTGGCAACCGCCGCCGTCGCACTGACGGGCTGCTCGCGTGGCGAGGGTGAGCCCGAGCCCGCGGCGAACTCCGCCGAGATGCGCGTGGCCAGCCTCGGCCTCGGCGACGCTGATACGCTGCTCGCCCTCGGGATCACTCCTGTCGCCGTTGCCCCGTGGGGAGCGGAGGGAGACGTCGGCCCTTCCGGCGTCGGTCCGTGGTCTGAGCACTTGCTTGGCGATGCCGACCCCGTGGCCATCTATAACTCCGCTAGTGGCTTCACCGCCGATATTCTCGAGCAGGTCTCTGCGGTGGACCCCACCCATATTGTCGCCGTGAACCAGGCGGTCGATGTCGAGGCCCAGGAGTCACTGGAAAACATCGCGCCGACGACGCTAGCTCCTGAAGAGTTCGACGACTGGCAGGTCCCCTGGGAGGATCAGGTCACTGCGATTGCCGAGGGCGTCGGAAAGGGGTCTGAGGGCCAGGAGCTGGTCAAGCAGACGCAGCAGGTCTTCGATGATTTCCGCCGGGATCACCCTGAGGTGCAGGGCGCGCGTGCCGCCATCGTCATGCCGTACGACGGCAAGATTGGCCTCTACACGGCCGAGGACGGGCGAGGGCAGTTCATTGAGGACTTAGGCTTTGATATCCCGGATGAGCTGCAGGGCGACGGCTCGACTTTCTTCGTCGATTATGCGCCGGAGAATTACACCGAGCTCAATAACGTGGACTACCTGTTTGTCCTCGACTACAATGGCTTGGTCGACCAGATCAAAGATGACCCGACGTTCAAGAATCTCGATGTGGTGCGCGATGGGCGCGTGCGCTACCTCGACACCGATACCGGCAGCGCTATGAGCATGCCCAACCCGGTGACCATCCCGTGGGTCGCGGAGAGGTTCGAGGAACAGCTCTGAGAGCCCGATGAGCACAGCTAATATCCTGGTCCGCACCGCGGCAACACGACGAGCACTCATCACACTCGTTGCCGTTTCAGCCGTGGCGGTGGTGGCCTCATTGGCGCTTGGATCACGCGCGATCCCGCTAGGTGAGCTCGTCGGCGCGGCAAAAGGGCAAGGCAGCATCGACGTGCGCACCATCTTCTGGCAGCTACGCGTTCCGCGCACCCTGCTCGCCTACGCCGTCGGGGCGTGCTTGGCCGTTGCCGGCGTTTTGGCTCAGGCGTGGACACGCAATCCGCTGGCGGACCCCGGGTTCATCGGAGTCACCGCGGGCGCAGCGTTCGCGGTGGCCCTCGGTAGCGCCATAGGCACGGTGGTCGGCCTTGCCGGAGCCACCGTTCACGCTTTCGTTGGTGCGGCTGCCGCTTCCGCTCTGGTGCTCGTCGTGTCACGCCGCTCTGCTAGCCCGCTCACTCTGATTCTGGTGGGTATGGGAGTCGGCGCCTCCTTGAGCGCGGGTTCAGTCCTCATCGGACTGTTCGACACTGAGGTGCTCGACAGCATGAGGCACTGGGTGGTCGGCTCGACCATTGGACGCGGCTATGCCGATGCTGCTGTTGCGTGGGCCGGGCTCGCCGTCGGGATGCTGGTCGCTGTGTTAGCCGCACGTCCCCTGGACCTTTTGGCCATGGGGGAGGAGACGTCCCTCGCGCTGGGCGGCTCGCCCTGGCTGGCGCGGGTTTTCGCTGCACTCGGCGTGGTGATTCTCGCCGGTTGCGCCACCGCGACCGCCGGACCCGTCGCCTTCGTCGGCTTCGCGGCGCCACACATCATGCGTCGCGTCGTCGGCCCTCAGGTTAGCCGTCTCCTGCTGCCATCGGCCCTGTTCGGCGGAGCGCTGGTGCTGATTGCAGATGTCGTTGGGCGCCTGATCATGTGTCCCGGTGAGGTCGAGATGTCGATCGTCATGGCCGTGATTGGTGGGCCTGTGCTCATCGCGGCGGTGCGCCAGGGCTCGACGATGCAGAAGGCGGTGGCGTAGATGGACCGGATCGTAGAGATCCTGGGTGCGCAGCGGCGCGAGCGCAGGAGAAGGACGGCTGTCGCTGGAGCAGTGTTTGCCGCCGTGGCTGGAGCCGCCTACCTGGTCCTTCTCGGGCAGGGGGCGTTGGAGCTGAGCCCAGCGCGGGTGGTGGACGTGCTTACCGGAGGCGGCACCAACCGCGAGATCATGGCGGTGTGGGACCTGCGGATGCCCGTCGCCTTGGCGACACTCATCGTCGGGGCAGCGCTCGGAATGGCGGGGGCGTGGACGCAGTCGATGTCACGCAACATGCTGGCCTCCCCGGATATTTTGGGGGTGACCTCCGGTGCGGCGGCTTTCGTGGTGCTGGGCAGCATCACCTACCGCCCCTCCTTCGCGGACGAGATCCCCGTCTTCTGGTGGCGCGCGCTGCTCGCACTGGTGGGTGCGGCCGCCGTCGTCGTGGTGCTGGCGCTGATCGGGGGAATCGGGACAAGTGACAGGATCGTCATCGTCGGTGTCGCGCTGACCCTCATGCTGCATGCGGCGGTGAGTTACCTGCTGCTTCGTGCCGAGATCCTGCGCGCCGCCGAGGCGCAGACCTGGCTGGCTGGGTCCACTGAGTTTGTCCGCATGGATGCCATCCTCCCGCTGCTGGTGGGGCTTGCGCCCTTCGTCGCGCTCGGGGCGTGGTGTGGACGCGACCTGCCGATTTTGGCGCATGACGACGACTCGGCCGCGATGCTCGGTGTGAACATTACTGCGCAGCGCAAGGCGTTGCTCATCGCGGCCACGGGTGTATCGGCGGTGGTGGTCGCAGCTGCCGGGCCGATCGGCTTCGTCGCGCTTATCGCTCCGCACTTCGGTCGGCTCGTCGCCGGCACCCCGACTCCCTCGCCGCTGGTGGCGGGGGCTGCGGGGGCGGCGATCTTGGGGGTGTGCGCTGTGATCGGCGGTTTCATCCCGTCGACCGCGCCGGTGGGAGCTGTTTCCGCCGCTCTCGGAGGGGTCGTTCTGGTGGTGCTGGTGTGGAGCCGAGACCGCTAGCGCGAGGCGCAACAATCCAGAAGGAAAGCAAGGAAATGAACAGCAAGACACAGACCGCGGACGCACTTGTGGCTCAGGGCATAAGGGTGGGTTACGGGGACGGAGCGGAGGTGCTCCACGGCATCGACTTAACGGCGCGCGCAGGGGAGGTGACCACGCTCATTGGGCCGAATGGCTGCGGCAAGTCGACACTGCTCAAGGCGATGTCCAAACTTCTCGTGCCCAGTGCGGGAATGGTGCACGTCGATGGTGTCGATATCCACTCCCTGTCGGCGCGCGAGGCCGCCCGCCGTGTGGCTCTCCTGCCGCAGCACCCGAGCGCACCGGGCGGGTTGTATGTCGGGGAGCTCGTCGCCCGCGGGCGACATCCGCACCAAGCTCGCATGGCTGGTCCGTCCGCCGCTGACCATGAGGCGATCGCCCGCGCCTGCGAGGCCACGGGGATCAGCGACCTCCTTGAACGCGATATCGACGCATTGAGCGGCGGACAGCGTCAGCGAGTGTGGCTGGCCATGACCTTGGCGCAGGACACACCCGTGCTGCTGCTCGACGAGCCAACTACCTTCCTCGATCCCGCCCACGCCATTGACATGCTCTCCCTCGCCCGGGAGCAGGCGCGCCGCGGCAAGGCCGTAGTGATGGTCCTGCACGACCTCATGCTGGCCGGCATGTTTTCCGACACGATGGTGGTCATGCGCGACGGCGCCATCGTGGCGCATGGCACGCCGGAGCAGGCCTTGACTGCGGAAGTTCTGGCACAGGCTTACGGGCTGCGGGCCGAGGTGTGGGACGACCCAGCCGGTGTTGCCCCCGTCATCGTCCCGCGCGGGACCGTGCGCTAGGTGCTTCCCATGCCGGCAAGCGTGGAAGAGAGCTCCCCTAAGCCTCGTTGTCGTTGAACGGGTCGTGAACGCGACTTGCTAGTTCGGCTACGGAGTCGAGGATCGTGGTGGGGCGGTAGGGGTAGCGGTCGATTTCGGCGTCGTCGGAAATGCCGGTGCGCACGAGGATGGTGCGCATGCCGGCTTCGAGGCCGGCTTTGACATCGGTGTCCATGCGGTCGCCGATCATCACGGTGTTTTCGGAGTGGGCGCCGATATTGTTCAGGGCCGTACGCATCATCACCGGATTGGGTTTGCCCACGTAGTAGGGGCTCCTGCCGGTCATGGCGGTGATCATTGCGGCGACTGCGCCGGTGGCAGGCACGACTCCGTTCGGGCCGGGGCCGGTCACATCCGGGTTGGTGGCGATGAAGCGGGCACCGTTCATGATCAGGTTCGCCGCGGTGGAGATCGCTTCGAAGGAGTAGGTGCGCGTTTCACCTAGGACTACGAAGGCGGGGTCGGCGTCGGTGAGGATCCAGCCTTGCTCGTGAAGAGCCGTCGTCAAGCCTGCTTCCCCGATGACGTACGCGCTGGACTCGCCCGCCTGCTTGGACAGGAAGTGGGCGGTGGCTGTCGCAGATGTCCAAATCCTTTCGGGGTCGATGTTCAGGCCCATGCGCACGAGCTTCGCGGACAGGTCCCGCGGCGTCTGCATGGAGTTGTTCGTGAGCACCATGAACGGGATTCCCTCCTCCCGCAGGGCGGAGACGAACTCCTCAGCGCCCGGGATCACCGATCCCTCGCGGTGCAGCACGCCGTCCATGTCGGTCAAGTAGGAAATCATGCTTTCTCCTTCCGGGCGAGAATCCGCTCGCGAGTCTACTCGCCAAAAAACAAGGGAAATATATGGACAAGTGAGCCACATCACGCTTAAATTTATTTTGTGATCCAAACACGGGGATTGAAAAAAGAATTCGGGAGTGTGACGGCCCTCAACGATGTCTCGCTGGATGTCGGGGAGGGCGAAGTAGTCGGCTTGCTGGGGCGCAACGGTGCGGGCAAGACGACGTTGATCGACCTATTGCTCGGACTGACACGGCCTACATCGGGGGACGTGCGGATTGCTGGAACGACTCCGCACGATGCTGTGCGCGATGCTCGTATCGGCGCGGTCATGCAGACCGGCGGGCTGTTGCCAGACCTGACGGTGCGCGACACCGTCGCGATGATCGCGTCGACCCACCACGATCCGATGAGCGTCGACAGCGCCATCGAAGCGGCAGGTCTGCAGGATATTGCAGGACGCAGGGTGGGGAAGTGCTCGGGCGGGCAACAGCAGCGGGTGAGGTTCGCGCTCGCATTGCTGGGGCACCCGGACATCCTCGTGCTCGACGAGCCCACAACGGGCATGGATCCCGCTGCTCGGCACACTTTCTGGGATGCCATGCATGAGCAAGCCCGAAACGGGCGGACCATTTTGTTCTCCACGCATTATCTGGAAGAAGCCGAACAGATGGCGCGCCGCATCGTCATCCTGGACAAGGGCCAAGTGATCGCAGATGGTAGTGCTACAGAACTGCGGGAGGCCACGGGGTGGAATTGGGTGAGCGCTGTCGTCGATAAGCAATATGCGCAGCAGGTTCCCGGGGCCGAATACCGTGACGGAACGCTGACGGTGCGAACCGGGAATTCCGATGAGTTGGTGCGTTGGTTGCTCACGGAAACCGACGCCCGCAATCTCACCGTGACCCCCTCCACGCTTGAAGACACATTCATCGAGCTGACCGGAAAAGAGATCAACTCATGAGTTCCGCAAAATTCGCACTCTTTAACCTCAAACGCATCAGCACCCGGTGGAGCACGCTCATCTCCTCAGTCGTGCTCCCCGTCGTCTTCTATCTCATCTTCAGCTCGGCAACCCAGCAAACCGACGCAGAATTCGGCAACGGCAATGTCGCCGCCTACGTCATGGTCGGTATGGCCCTGTACGGCGGAATCACCGGAGCTGTCTCCACGGCGAGTAATGCCGTCGTGGAGAACATCACGGGGTGGGGGCGAACGCTAGCGCTGACCCCGCTGCGCAGCTCGCAGATCATGGGGGCCAGGCTGCTACTCATCGCCGTGCATGCCGTGCTGCCCGTCGCCGCAGTCTTCCTCACAGGCGCCCTGTTCAACGCCGAGATGCAGCCGAATGCCTGGTGGCAAACATTCTTGCTCACCTCGTTGCTGTCGCTTCCGTTCGGGTTCTACGGGCTTGTGTGGGCGCAGGCGCTGAAGACGCCCGCTTCCGTGTCCATCGCGACGATGTCGGTGGTGGTGCTCGGCTTCGCGGCGAATATGTTCGTTCCGCTTTCCGGCGCAATGCTGCAGGCCGCACGATTCACCCCGCTGTACGGGGCGGCCGTGTTGACCCGGTATCCGCTGACCGAAGGAACTCAGGTGACCAACGATGGTGACCAACTCGTCACCGACCCACTGTGGTGGGCCATCGTCAGCGTCATTGTCTGGAGCATAATTTTCGCCGGTGCGAGCATGATGCTCGACCGGCGAGAGAAAGGCCGCGAGTAGCGGCCGCGGTTAGAGCGGGAACTAGTCCGTGAGCTCCGCCTGGGTCATGACATCGCGCAGGACCTTAGCGGAGTGAGCGAACTGCTCGGACTCGTGCTCGTCGAGGGAGAGCTCGACGACATCCTGGATGCCGTTGCGGTTGATCACGGCCGGGGTGCCGATGTAGATGTCTTCTTCGCCGTACTGGCCTTCGAGCAGGGCGCTGACCGGCAGGACGACGTTCTCGTTCTTGAGCACCGCGCGGGTGATGCGGGCGAGACCGCCACCGATGCCGTAGCTGGTGGAACCCTTCGCGCGGATGATGTCGTAGGCCGCGTCGCGGGTCTTGACGAAGATCTCCTCCATCTTGTTGGAGGTGTTCGGGTCGGTCTCCGCCATCTTTTCCAGGCGGGTGGTCAACGGGATGCCCGCTGCGGAACCGGAGGAGACGACAGCCAGCTCCGTGTCGCCGTGCTCGCCGATGACGTAGGCGTGGACAGAGGAAGCGCTGATGCCGAAGTACTCGCCGAGAGCGAAGCGGTAGCGTGCGGTGTCCAGCACGGTGCCGGAGCCGATGATGCGGTTGGACGGCAGGCCGGAGAACTTCCAGGTCGCGTAAGCGAGGACATCGACCGGGTTGGTGGCCACGACGAAGATGCCGTTGAAGCCGTGGTCCATGACCTCATCGACGATGGACTTGAAGATCTTCACGTTGCGGCCGACGAGCTCGAGGCGGGTCTCGCCGTCGCGCTGGGCGACGCCCGCGCAGTTGACCACGACAGCGGCGTCGCGGCAATCCTCGTAGGTGCCCTGGGTGATGCGGGTGTTGTGTCCGGACCACGGCACAGCGTGGTTGAGGTCAGCGACCTCGCCCCAGACTTTCTCTTCATTCAGGTCGATGATGGCGAGGTGGTCGCACAAGCCCTGGTTGACGATGGCCGTGGCGTATGCCATTCCGACGTCGCCGGCACCGATCAGAACGACCTTGTTGCCGGGGGTGGGGGTGTTGGTGTCGACGTCGACCTTGCGCGATGCGTTCGGATGGATCATTGATGCTCCTTCGCTCGTTGTCGCTGCTGTGCAAAAGCAGTTGGCAGCCTTAGTTCCCGACCCTAGTCCCGGCCGTAGAATCGTGCCGGGGACGAAGTTATCCACAGGGCAGTGTTCGACAGCGGGCGACGTGGGTGCAAGCGCGCGATAGAACCAGTGGCGTACCTTCCACACAACAAAAATCAAGGGGGACATTATGGGTACGACGAATATCGACAAGGTCAAAGAACGTGTTCAAAAGCTGCTTAACCAGGCAGCGGACCGGGCCGGAACGGCCGAGGGGGAGATCTTTTACCAGAAGGCTTTTGAGCTCATGGCGGCGTACGGTTTCGAGGAAAGGGACCTGCGGAACCCGACCGACGGTGATGAGGTGATTATGCGCACATTCGCCTTGGGCGGCTCTTATACCGACATGCAAGCGTCGCTTTTGCTGAATCTCTGCAACGCATTGCACTGCATGGGCTACATGGAAAGCACCAGGCGCTCCCGCAAAATCTCTACCGTCACCGCTTTCGGCCTCCGCCGCCACATAGAACGGGTGGACATGCTCTTCGGAGTCCTCAACCCGCAGATGGCTGCCGGGGCGCAGCAGATCAGCGGCAGCCGCGCACTCGGTGTGGCGACGGTGGTGGCGCGCCGCTCTTTCATGGGCGGGTTCATCAGCGTGATCACTGAGCGGCTGCAAGCGGCCGAAGGCACGGTCGCCGCAGGCAAGGGCGAATACGCCCTAGCGCTGATGGACGACCGCGATAAAGCAAGCGACGCGATGAGCGCTTTCGCTGCACAGCAGGGCATCGAATTCACCAACCGCGCATCGAAGGCGACGGTCGACGCCGGGTCGTATTTCCGTGGCGTGAGTGCGGGGGAGACCAGCGATCTCGGCCAGACTCGTGTCCGCGCGCGCCCGGCGTTGCCGTGCTAGGTCACATCCGGGGCGCTCCGACGAGTTGAACGCGGATCAACGGGTCTATTACGGGGACATGAATTGCCGCTGCAGCGCTTGCGGCACACGCGGTGCTTCTTAGGCTTGGAATCACGTTTCGCCGAGCTTCAGGAGTAGTCATGTCCCGTTCCACCCGTTTCGCTGCTGGCCGCCGACCCGCAGTGCGCGCCGCTGTCGCCCTCACCGTTTCGGTCGCTCTTGCAGCCAACCCGGCACCCGCCGTCGCACACGGCGGGCACCCTGAGCCGGCACCAGCCCCGGCACCCGCTCCGCAGCCGGCCGCGGCACCAGCCCCGGCACCCGCTCCGCAGCCGGCCGCGGCGCCTGCACCCGCGCCCGCTCCGCAGCCGGCCGCGGCGCCTGCACCCGCGCCCGCTATCCCAGGGCTGAACGACCTGTCGTCGCTGCCGTTCGACCTGGAAGGCCTCGGGCAGCGCGAGGTGAATATCGGTGGGGTCACGGTACCGGTGCCGGCGGCGCTGGCGGGTGTCGTGGCCGCTGCCGCGGTGCTCGGCGGGCTCAGCTTCGTGATCATCCAGGCGCTCACGGGCGAGCTGCCGGGTTCTTCGAAGGGGGACAAGGATCAGCCCGCACCAGCGGAGCCGATGAAGGCGGAGTACGCGAACCGCTTCGATTTCAGCGCGGTCAACGATGATCCGGCTGCTGGCGGGTTCAGCGGCATCGACGAGGTCGCGCCGGGCCGCTACGTCGTTCTCTCCGACGACAAGAACGAGCACGGCCCGGTCCGCGCTTATGTCTTCACCACGACGGATCACAAGACTTTCACCCGCGACGGCGTCATCGAGTTCACCGATCCGGAGGGCAAGGCCTACGATGAGTTCATTGACCCAGAGGAAATCCGTGTCCTGCCGAACGGCAATTTCCTGTGGACCACGGAGGGCAACGGCAAGCCCGGTCAGGTCGTCCCGCCGCAGCTCATCGAGTCCGCGCCTGACGGCAAGGAAATCCGCCGCATCGACGTGCCGGGCTACCAGGTGCCCAACGGCATTTCCACGCGCGGCATCTACAACAACAACGGGCCGGAGGGCATGACGCTTATCGACGGCGGGCGCACGGCCGTCACCGTCGAAGAAAACGCCCTCGCCCAGGATGGCGCGAAGAACACGGAGAAGGACGCGTCTGCCAACCGCATCACCTTCTACGACCTGGAGAGCGGCAAGCCGACCCGCGAGCTCGTTGTCAAGCTCGAAGCCGGACGTGGCGCGACGTCGCTTTTGGCTGACGACAACGGCGATCTCTACATGCTGCAGCGTGGCTTCTTCAAGGACTTGGGCGAAAACGGCGAGAACAAGGCTGAGATCTACAAGCTCGATCTCGACGGCGCCGATGACGTGCTGGGCAAAGAAAAGCTGGACGGCGACGAGAAGACGGTGTCCAAGGAACTCGTCTTCGATTTCGCCACCGAGAAGCCGCACCCGGACAACGTCGAAGGCCTGGCATGGGGTCCGCGCACCGAGGACGGGCGCCGCACCCTGATCGTCGTCTCGGACAACAACTTCAACGAGACCCAGACGACGTACTTCCACACCGTCCTGGTGCCGTAGCCGAACGCTCACGATTCGGCAGGACGAGGGGGCAGGCGGGGCGTCGCTAAGCAATTTGTGCTTTCTTTGCCCTGACCTGTATGGTTTACCAACGGTTCTGCGCGCGCGGTATGCGTGCGCCAGATCCGCATTGAACGTATACATCCAACTTTGTTGCAGGCCCCCCGCCGAAATGCGGACCGTATGAAGGGTGGCGGCGAGCATCTTCCGTTATTGAGCGGCAAGGAGCGCCCACACTGTTTGAGTCGGAAAACACGCCGGTCAGGTGAATTTTCCATTCGTAGTAGCCCCCGACAGAACACACGGAAAACGCGAGTTCAAAGTGCTTTCGGGCACATGGACCAGGTGGGTTAATGGGAACCGCAACGAGAAAGGTAAGCGGTCAACCATGACCATGACAGATCCCATTGCGGACATGCTGTCTCGCGTGCGCAACGCAAACAACGCGCACCACGAGACCGTGTCCATGCCCTCCTCGAAGTTGAAGGTCAACATCGCGGAGATCCTCAAGCAGGAGGGCTACATCGCTGACTACAAGGTCGAGGAAGAAAAGGTCGGCAAGACCCTGACCCTCGAGCTCAAGTACGGCCCGTCGCGTCAGACCTCCATCGTTGGTCTGCGTCGCGTGTCCAAGCCCGGTCTGCGTGTCTACGCGAAGTCCAACGACCTGCCGCAGGTTCTCGGCGGCCTCGGCGTGGCGATCATCTCCACGTCCCACGGCCTGCTGACCGACCGTCAGGCCCAAGAGAAGGGTGTAGGTGGGGAAGTCCTCGCCTACGTCTGGTAAAGGGAGGTTGAACAGATATGTCTCGTGTAGGTAACGCACCTATCACCATCCCCAACGGTGTGGAAACCAAGATCGACGGCCAGCACGTCGAGGTCAAGGGTCCGAAGGGCACCCTGACCGTCGATGTCCCGGAACCGATCACCGCAGCCGTTGAAGAGAACCAGATCGTGGTTTCTCGTCCGAATGACCACCGCGACAACCGCTCGCTCCATGGTCTGTCCCGCTCGCTGATCAACAACTGCGTTGTCGGCGTCACCGAGGGCTACAAGATCAACATGGAGATCTTCGGTGTCGGCTACCGTGTCCAGCTCAAGGGCAAGAACCTCGAGTTCTCCCTCGGCTACTCGCACCCGGTCCTCATCGAGGCTCCGGAGGGCATCACGTTCGCCGTCGACGGCAACACGAAGCTCTCCATCGAAGGTATTGACAAGCAGCAGGTTGGCCAGGTCGCCGCGAATATCCGCCGCCTCCGCAAGGATGATCCGTACAAGGGTAAGGGCATCCGCTACGAGGGCGAGCAGGTTCGCCGCAAGGTCGGAAAGACGGGTAAGTAATCCATGAGCACTGAAGAAAAGACTACTCAGAAGCGCACCCCGGTCGGCCGGGACATTGCTACCCGCCGCCGCGAGGCCCGCGTCCGCCGCCACAACCGCATCCGCAAGACCCTGCGTGGCACCCCGGAGACCCCGCGTCTCGTCGTGCACCGCAGCTCCCGCCACATGCATGTCCAGGTCATCGACGACCTGGCCGGTCACACTCTCGTGTCCGCTTCCTCCATGGAAGATGCAGTGCGCACCCTTGAGGGTGACAAGAAGGCTAAGGCAGCTAAGGTCGGCGAGCTCATCGCTGAGCGCGCCAAGGAAGCCGGCATCGAAACGGTCGTCTTCGACCGTGGCGGCTACAAGTACCACGGCCGCGTCGCCGCGCTTGCCGACGCCGCCCGCGAAGGTGGTCTGAAGTTCTAATGACCACCGCAGACGAAACTCAACGGAAGGATCGCGACATGGCCGAGCGTGAACGGCGTGACGGCGGAGCATCCGCCGACGACCAGAAGAACCAGAACAACAACGACCGCGGCGGCCGCAACGACCGCGGCGGACGCAATGACCGCAACGACCGTGGTGGCCGTGGTGGCCGCCGCGACGACCGTCGCGGTGGTGCACAGGACGAGCGCGATAAATACATCGAGCGTGTTGTCACCATCAACCGTGTTGCCAAGACCGTCAAGGGTGGCCGCAACATGTCCTTTACCGCCCTCGTGGTGGTCGGCGACGGCCAGGGCATGGTCGGCGTTGGCTACGGCAAGGCGAAGGAAGTCCCCGCCGCTATCCAGAAGGGTGCAGAAGAGGCTCGCAAGAACTTCTTCCGTGTCCCGATGATCGGCGGCACCATCCCGCACCCGGTTCAGGGCGAGGATGCCGCAGGCGTGGTCATGCTGCGTCCGGCTGCTCCCGGTACCGGTGTCATCGCCGGCGGCGCTGCCCGTCCGGTGCTCGAGTGCGCCGGCGTCCAGGACATCCTGGCTAAGTCGCTGGGTTCCGACAACGCCCTCAACGTGGTCAAGGCCACCGTTGCTGGCCTGAAGGAACTTGTGCGCCCCGAGGAAGTTGCCGCTCGTCGTGGCAAGTCCATCGAGGAAGTCGCCCCCGCACGCATGCTGCGTCAGCGCGCAGGACAGGAGGCTTAAGCACAATGGCACTGAAAATTACACTTCACCACGGCAAGGTCGGCGAGAAGCCGGCTACCCGTAAGAACCTCGAGGCTCTCGGTCTGCGCAAGATCGGTCAGTCTGTCGTCAAGCAGGACAACAGCGCGACCCGCGGCCAGATCCTCAAGGTGGCCCACCTGGTCACCGTTGAAGAAGTAGCAGGGGAGTAGGTACTGACATGGCTGACATCATCAAGCTCCATGATCTGCGCCCGGCTGAGGGTGCAAACAAGGCCAAGACCCGCGTCGGCCGCGGTGAGGCATCCAAGGGTAAGACCGCTGGCCGCGGTACGAAGGGCACCAAGGCTCGTAAGCAGGTTTCCGCTGCTTTCGAGGGTGGCCAGATGCCGCTGCACATGCGTCTGCCGAAGCTCAAGGGCTTCAAGAACAACAACAAGATCGTCTACCAGGTGGTCAACGTTGCCGACCTGGCTGAGGCGTTCCCGAAGGGTGGCACCATCACCACCGCTGACATCGCTGCAGCTGGCCTGGTCCGCAAGAACCGGCCGGTGAAGGTGCTGGGCGACGGCGAGATCTCCGTCAAGCTCGACATCACCGCAGAGAAGTTCTCCAAGTCCGCCGCCGAGAAGATCGCGGCCGCTGGTGGCTCCACCACCGAGGTTGCTGACACGGCTGCTGAGGCCAAGAAGGCTGACAACGCCGACAAGGCTGAGGAGACGGAGTCCAAGGAGGACTAAGCTAGTCCGCTCTGAACTGAAAAACTCCCCGCGCGGGTAGTGCTCACGCACTGCTCGGGCGGGGAGTTTTCTCGTTTCCGGACCCTCATAAACGGAAGCTTGCCGGGGGAATCGTGGTTTCGCATACCCACCTGGTAGGGTGGACGAGTCAAAATATGTCTACCGTTTATCCGGCGGGTCCGCCCAGGCGGAGTGTCGGGTAGCCGGGCTAGGCATCAACGTACGTTATCTACTGTCCGCTACCTACCGCGCAGCCACAGAGACCATCTGCGGCCCCGGCTGCAGGGCGGTTGGAGCCAGGAGGCCACGTGTCAGCCATTGTTCAGGCGTTCAAGGATGCCGATCTACGCAAGAAGATTCTCATCACTATTGCGCTGATCGTTCTCTACCGCATCGGTGCACAGATCCCGACCCCGGGAGTTGACTACGGAATCATCGCGGAGCGTCTCAACGCGCTCACCCAGGGAGATGAAAGCAACATCTTCTCGGTGATTAGCCTCTTCTCCGGTGGCGCGCTGCTGCAGCTATCGATCTTCGCCATCGGCATCATGCCGTACATCACGGCGTCGATCATCGTGCAGCTGCTCACCGTGGTGATCCCGCGCTTCGAGGAGCTGAAGAAGGAGGGCCAGTCCGGCCAGGCGAAGATGACGCAGTACACGCGTTATCTCACCGTGGCGCTGGCTCTGCTGCAGTCCTCGGGCATCGTGGCACTGGCTGACCGCGAGCAGCTGCTGGGTCAGGGCGTGCCGGTCCTGGTGGAGGACCGCAACCTGTGGACGCTGGCGATGATGGTCATCGTCATGACCTCTGGTGCTGTGCTCATCATGTGGCTCGGTGAGATCATCACCGAAAAGGGCGTCGGCAACGGTATGTCCCTGCTGATTTTCGCGGGTATTGCGACGCGTCTGCCCACCGACGGCGCGAATATCTTCCGTCAGTCCGGCCCGGTCGTTTTCGGCGTCGTCATCGCTGCTGTGATCCTGTTGGTCGTGGGCATCGTCTTCATCGAGCAGGGCCAGCGCCGCATCCCGGTGCAGTACGCAAAGCGCATGGTGGGTCGTCGCCAGTACGGTGGCACCTCCACCTACCTGCCGCTGAAGGTCAACCAGGCCGGCGTTATCCCGGTGATCTTCGCGTCCTCCCTGATGTACGTGCCGGTGCTGATCACCCAGATCATCAACTCCAACAAGCCGACCCCGCCGGATAACTGGTGGATGTCCACCGTCATGGCGTGGCTGCAGAACCCGGCGTCTTGGCAGTACATCCTGACGTACTTCGTTCTGATTATCTTCTTCGCATACTTCTACGTCTCCATCCAGTACGATCCGTACGAGCAAGCTGAGAATATGAAGAAGTACGGTGGCTTCATTCCGGGCATCCGTCCGGGCCGCCCGACGGCCGAGTACTTGGCGTTCGTGATGAACCGTTTGCTCTTCGTCGGTGCCATCTACCTCGGTCTCATCGCAATCCTCCCGAATATCGCTCTGGATCTGGGTATCAGCGGCAGCGGCAAGGGGGGCAGCATGTCCGCGTTCGGCGGCACGGCTATCCTGATTATGGTCTCCGTGGCGCTAACCACGGTGAAGCAAATTGAATCTCAGCTACTGCAATCCAACTACGAAGGACTGTTGAAATAATGCGTCTCGTTCTCCTCGGCCCTCCCGGTGCCGGCAAAGGCACCCAGGCAGCGATTCTCTCGGAGAAGCTGAACATTCCGCATATCTCCACGGGCGATCTGTTCCGCGCGAATATCGGTGAAGGAACCCCGCTGGGCAAGGAGGCGAAGGAGTACATCGATGCTGGCAAGCTCGTCCCCACCGACGTCACCGCACGCATGGTGGAGGAGCGCCTGAACGAGGAGGACGCGGCGAACGGCTGGCTTCTCGACGGCTTCCCGCGCACCGTTGAGCAGGCCGAGATCCTCCAGGAGCTGCTGGCCCGCAACGAGCAGAAGCTCGATGGCGTGCTCAACTTCAAGATCAACGAGGACGTCGTGGTCGAGCGCATGCTGGCCCGCGGCCGCGCAGATGACAACGAGGACACGATCCGCACCCGTCTGCAGGTCTACCGCGATGAGACGGCTCCGCTGATCGACCACTACGGCGATGCGATCATCAACATCGACGCCGAGGGTGACGTCGACGAGGTCAACGCCCGCGCTATGGAGCAGCTGGGTAAGTAACCACCCCGCGTTTCACAACGTTTCGCGCTGGCCTGTACTGGGCCAGCGCTTTCTTTTGTTTGGAGGAAATCGCTCATGTTGTTCGGCCGCAAGAAGACCATTCCGGCGAAAACGCCGGGGGAGCTCGACGCGATGGAAGAAGCGGGACGCATCGTCGGTGCCGCGCTTGTGGAAGTGCGCAAGGTGGCGCGCCCCGGTGCCACCACCGCTGATCTGGATGCGGTGGCGGAGCAGGTGATCCGCGATCACGGTGCGATTCCGACATTCAAGGGCTACGGAGGTTTCCCGGGCAGCATTTGCTCTTCGGTGAACGAGGTCGTGGTCCACGGCATTCCCAGTGCCAAGGTCGTGCTCAAAGAGGGGGATCTGGTCTCCATCGACTGCGGTGCCACACTGGACGGATGGGTCGGCGATTCGGCGTGGAGCTTCGGGGTGGGGCAGCTGGCAGCGGACGTCGATAAGCTCAATCGCGCAACCGAGCAGGTGCTGCACGTCGGACTCCAAGCGATGGTTCCTGGCAACCGGCTTACCGACGTCTCCCATGCCCTCGAGCGCGCCACCCGCGAAGCTGAAGCTGAATACGGCATCAAGCTTGGCATTCTCGACGGCTATGGCGGGCATGGAATTGGCCGCGAGATGCACGAGGACCCGTACCTGCACAATGAGGGCCGCCCTGGCCGTGGCCCGCGCATTGCGGAAGGCTCCGTGCTGGCGATCGAACCGATGCTGATCCTCGGCGGCGAGACCGATTCCGACGTGCTTGACGACGAATGGACCGTGGTCTCGGCGGACGGTTCGCCGGCCGCCCATTGGGAGCACACTGTCGCCGCCACAGCCGACGGCCCGCGCATTCTCACCCCTCGGGAGGGGTAAGCGCCGCGCTGGCTGACGGCTTCAATCCCGGTTTTTACTTGAAGAGGGTTATACTTTCCACCATGTTCACTTCCCCGCGCCACGCCAAAGAAACGACCACTTCCCGCTTCGTCCGCCGTGCGGGCTCCCTGCTTGCAGGTGCCGGCATCGCTGCCGCGCTCGTCGTGTCCCCGGCCACGGCTGATGCCGCACCGGCTGCTCCGTCCCTGTCCTCGGCATCGAGCAGCTCCCCGTTCCTCCAGCAGGCAGAGAAGTCTCTGCAGGCTGCGTCGATGACGATCACGACTGATGCCCGCAACGCGGTGTGGGACGCACGCAACGCCCTGCGTGCGAATGCCTCCGCAATCTCGGGTGGAAATAAGGCACAGGAGAAGCAACTCCACGAGGGCATCGACCGACTCGTCGAGGCCATCGCTCCGGGCCTGATCGCTGAGCACACCCCGAAGCCTAAGCCGAAACCGAAGCCGGCACCCAAGCCCGCTCCGAAGCCGGCCCCGAAGCCGAAGCCGGCACCCAAGCCGCAGCAGCCGCAGGGCTGCGCACCGTCGGCACGCGCATGCGTCGATCTGAAGAACCAGCGCACCTGGCTGCAGGAAAATGGCAAGATCACTTACGGTCCGGTCCGCATGGCATCCGGTAAGCCGGGGCAGGAGACCCCGAAGGGCTTCCACTACGTCAACCGCAAGGTCAAGGACGAGATCTCCTACGAGTTCAATAACGCCCCGATGCCGTTCGCGACCTACTTCACCAACAACGGCATTGCGTTCCACCAGGGTGACCCGTCGATCAAGTCCGCCGGCTGCATCCGCATGTACCGCGGCGACGCGCAGACCTACTTCAACACCCTGCGCATCGGCGACCAGGTCCACGTCTTCTAAGACGGAACCGGAGATGCACTCCTCCTCCCAGACCCCGCGGGAACCGGGGCCTGGGAGGATTTTGCTTTTCCGCAGGTAGATGGCTAGAGTGAATCGGTGGTGTACGGGGAAATCCCCAGCGCACTACAAGCAATTGACTCAAATACGTTAGGCACCAGCGGTTTTGCACGGTGCCGGGAAAGCGGAGTGTATGGCTAAAGAAGGCGCAATCGAGGTCGAGGGTCGCATTATCGAGCCCTTGAAGAACGCGATGTTCCGTGTCGAACTCGACAACGGGCACGAGGTTCTCGCACACATCAGCGGCAAGATGCGTCAGCACTACATCCGCATCCTCCCCGAGGACCGCGTCGTCGTGGAACTGTCCCCGTACGACCTGGATCGCGGACGTATCGTCTACCGCTACAAGTAATTCTCCACCGAGAATTCCCTCGTAGGGGAACAAAGGCGTTGTGAGTCAGTCGCAACTGACCTGAAGCCTCCTTACTCTCGGATCGCGCTCGCCGTACATCGACGTACGACGAGGCAGTCCATGCAACCTCCGGCTGCGGTGGCTGGAGCCACGTGAATCACGGCCCAATAGTCCGGTTCGGACCGGACACAAGTGCCGCGTGGCGTGGACGAGTGGGGAGAAAACCACCGAAACAACCCGAAAGGCACGTACCACATGGCACGTCTAGCTGGTGTCGACCTGCCGCGCAACAAGCGCATGGAGGTCGCACTTACCTACATCTACGGAATTGGCCCGGCCCGTTCCAAGGAGCTGCTCGAGAAGACGGGCATCTCTCCGGACCTGCGCACCGACAACCTGACCGACGATCAGGTCGCCGCTCTTCGTGATGTCATCGAGAACTCCTGGAAGGTCGAGGGCGACCTTCGCCGCGAAGTTCAGGCTGACATCCGCCGCAAGATCGAAATTGGCTCTTACCAGGGCCTGCGCCACCGTCGTGGACTCCCGGTCCGCGGCCAGCGCACCAAGACCAACGCGCGTACCCGCAAGGGACCGAAGAAGACCATCGCAGGAAAGAAGAAGTAACCTATGCCACCGAAGACTCGCTCCGCTGCTGCGCGCCGCTCCGGTCGCCGCGTAGCCAAGAAGAATGTGGCCGCTGGCCACGCGTACATCAAGTCCACCTTCAACAACACCATCGTGTCCATCACGGACCCGAACGGCGCTGTGATCTCCTGGGCATCCTCCGGCCACGTCGGCTTCAAGGGCTCCCGTAAGTCCACCCCGTTCGCCGCTCAGATGGCCGCCGAGAACGCTGCCCGCAAGGCAATGGACCACGGCATGAAGAAGGTCGACGTTTTCGTCAAGGGTCCGGGCTCCGGCCGCGAGACCGCTATCCGTTCCATCCAGGCCGCCGGCCTGGAGGTGTCCTCGATCTCCGACGTGACGCCGCAGCCGTTCAACGGTTGCCGTCCGCCGAAGCGTCGTCGCGTTTAACTGGTGAGAAAGGAAAAGAGGTAATACATCATGGCTCGTTATACCGGCCCTGCTACCCGTAAGTCTCGCCGCCTGCGCGTCGACCTGGTCGGCGGCGACATGTCGTTCGAGCGTCGCCCCTACCCTCCGGGGCAGGCTGGCCGCGCACGCATCAAGGAATCTGAGTACCTGCTGCAGCTCCAGGAGAAGCAGAAGGCCCGTTACACCTACGGTGTGATGGAGAAGCAGTTCCGCCGCTACTACGAGGAGGCTAACCGCCTCCCGGGCAAGACCGGCGACAACCTGCTCATCCTGCTGGAGTCCCGTCTGGACAACGTCGTGTACCGCGCTGGTCTGGCGCGTACCCGCCGTCAGGCTCGTCAGCTCGTGTCCCACGGTCACTTCACGGTCAACGGCAAGAAGACCAACGTGCCGTCCTACCGCGTGACCCAGTACGACATCATTGACGTGCGCGAAAAGTCCCGCGGCATGCTCTGGTTCGAAGAGGCCCAGGACGCACTGGTCGACTCTGTCGTTCCGGCGTGGCTCCAGGTCGTTCCGGAGACCCTGCGCATCCTCGTGCACCAGCTGCCCGAGCGCGCTCAGATCGACGTGCCGCTGCAGGAGCAGCTCATCGTCGAGCTTTACTCGAAGTAAAGTAGAAGTTCCGCGCATTGCGGTACTTCGGGGCGTCGACAAGCAATTGCTTATCGACGGCGCCCTTTCAACTGTCATCCGTGTCGGCGACTCACCTCGCTGGCACCCTCTACGGCGTCATATAGCGGTCGCCGGAAGGAGAAGTTCATGCTCATCTCACAGCGTCCTCAGCTCACCGAGGAATACATCGACACCAACCGTTCGAAGTTCGTCATCGAGCCGCTCGAGCCTGGTTTCGGCTACACCCTCGGCAACTCTCTGCGCCGCACGCTGCTGTCGTCCATCCCGGGCGCAGCCGTGACCTCCATCAAGATCGACGGTGTGCTCCACGAGTTCACCACGATTAACGGTGTCAAAGAGAACGTCTCTGAGATCATCCTCAACGTGAAGAACCTGGTCCTGTCCTCCGACTCCGACGAGCCGGTGGTCATGTACCTGTCCAAGGAAGGCCCGGGCGAGGTCACCGGCGCAGACATCGATCTGCCGGCTGACGTCACCGTGCACAACCCGGACTTGCACATCGCCTCGCTCAACGAGCAGGCGCGCCTGGAGATGGAACTTGTTGTTGAGCGTGGCCGCGGCTACGTTCCGGCGATGACCAACTCCGGCGGCGAGATCGGCCGTATCCCGGTCGACCAGATCTACTCGCCGGTGCTGAAGGTGTCCTACAAGGTTGAGGCGACGCGTGTTGAGCAGCGTACCGACTTTGACAAGCTGATCATCGACGTGGAGACCAAGAACTCCATGACCGCCCGCGACGCCCTCGCGTCCGCTGGCTCCACCCTCGTCGAGCTGTTCGGCCTCGCACGCGAGCTGAACACCGCAGCTGAGGGCATCGAGATCGGCCCGTCCCCGCAGGAGACGGAGTATATCGCCGCGTACAACATGCCGATCGAGGACCTGAACTTCTCCGTGCGTTCCTACAACTGCCTGAAGCGCCAGGAGATCCACACCGTCGGTGAACTCGCAGAGTGCACCGAATCGGACCTGCTGGATATCCGCAACTTCG
The DNA here is from genome assembly GCF_025144155.1 of Corynebacterium sp. p3-SID1194. Lineage (NCBI taxonomy): Bacteria > Bacillati > Actinomycetota > Actinomycetes > Mycobacteriales > Corynebacteriaceae > Corynebacterium > Corynebacterium sp. p3-SID1194. The sequence goes on along the minus strand of NZ_JALXWY010000002.1, from coordinate 54,145 downwards.
GCCAGAAGTCCATCAACGAGGTCAAGATCAAGCTTGCTTCCCTGGGCCTGACCCTCAAGGATGCCCCGGAAGACTTCGATCCGACCCAGCTCGAGGGCTACGACGCTGAGACCGGCGACTTCGTCGACGGCGCCATGGATGACGCTGAGTAAACGCCGAGTAAACAAAGCGCACTGACACAAACAACACGAGGAGTACAACAATGCCTACCCCGAAGAAGGGCCCGCGTCTCGGCGGTTCGGCTAGCCACCAGAAGCACATTCTGTCCAACCTGGCCAGCCAGCTGTTCGTGAACGGCTCCATCAAGACCACCGAGGCCAAGGCCAAGGTTCTGCGCCCGTACGCAGAGAAGATCATCACCAAGGCCAAGTCCGGTTCGGTCGCTGACCGCCGCGCCGTGGCCAAGGACATCCCGAACAAGGACGTCACCGCGTACCTGTTCGATGAGCTCGCCCCCAAGTTCGAGAACCGTGCAGGTGGCTACACCCGCACCATCAAGCTCGAGAACCGCAAGGGCGACAACGCTCCGATGGTCAACATCTCCCTCGTTCTCGAGGAGACCGTGGCTTCCGAGGCGAACCGTGCTGCACGCGCCGCCGCCTCCAAGGAGAAGGCCGCCGAGGCTGAGGCAGCTGCTGCCGACGCCGACGAGAAGGCTGAGGAGACCCCGGCTGAGGCTGAGGAGACCAAGGCTGAGGCACCGGCTGACGCTGAGTCCAACGACGAGGCCGTCGCCGAGGACACCGCTGAAGCTCCGGAGGTCCAGGAGACCGCCGAGGACGAGAAGTAAGACCTTCTCGCGCCTGTAAGCCCTAAACGCCCGCTCCCTTGTCGAAAGGGGAGCGGGCGTTTTCTCGTTGCTTTCTGCTTGAGTTTGGTTCATGAACATGAATGGGCCCCGCGCGCCAGTAGCAATCAACGGGGCCCGAACTGCTGTGCCGAAGCCGGCAGGGCAGTTCCACGGCATCGAGTATAGGAAATAACAGGATCTCTCATCCAAAGTTTTCCGTTCTCGATAAGCGGCGAGACTTCTCAAAATCCCGTCTCCCCCGGTGAACCTGCCTATTTCGGGCCATTTATTCTGAAGGTATGACTGACACAGGCATACGCGCATCACACGGGGAAGAGATGGTGCGCCTGCGGTTCGATGTCGCCTACGACGGCTCGGACTTCCACGGCTGGGCGCGCCAGAAACCAACCGGCGGGGAGGAACTCCGCACGGTGCAGGGCGTGCTTGAGAACGCACTGAGCTTGATCCTGCGCTACCCGGTGGAGCTGACGGTGGCGGGCCGGACGGATGCGGGGGTGCACGCCTCCGGTCAGGTGGCGCATGCGGATATCCCGGTGGCATCGCTGGACCAGAGGTCGATTGAGGGGGATCCGGGGCGGTTGGTGCGTCGTTTAGCGAAATTGCTTGAGCCTGATGTGCGTGTTTCGGCTGTGTCCACCGCACCCGACGGGTTCGACGCGCGCTTTTCCGCGTTGACGCGCACCTACCGCTACCGGGTGACCACCGCGGACGGCGGGGCATTGCCTCTGCGCGTGCGCGACACCGCCGTGTGGCCGAAGAAAGTGGACCTCGATGCCGCGCAGCAGTTCGCGAATGCGGTGGTGGGGCTGCATGATTTCGCCGCATTCTGCAAAGCGCGCCCGCACGCCACCACGATCCGGGAAGTCCGCTCCTTTGAATGGCGCGACATCTCTACCGACGAGGAACCGGAACTCTTCGAAGCGGTCATTGTCGCCGACGCGTTCTGCTGGCACATGGTCCGCGCGCTCGTGGCGACCTGTCTCGACGTCGGTTCGGGCAAGCGTGACGAAGACTGGGCTGCCGCACTGCTGGGGGCGAAGGAACGCTCGCCGGCGGTGCGCCTGGCACCCGCAAACGGGTTGACCTTGACGCGCGTCGACTATCCGGCGGACGACGAACTCGCAGCTCGCGCGGCGGTGACGCGCGAGCTGCGCGACGCTTCGGAGGTGCACTCCGAGTCACCCCGTGCAACGGAATAAACTGCTTGGGCAGGAATCGTCCGAAAGAGTTGCCCGGAGGTAGAACGCATGGATGCAGTCGGCGCCGTGTGGCTGGCCATCGCTGTGTTCACCCTGCCGGGACTCATCTTCGCGTGGGTCGCGGGCGCGAAACTGCCCGCTGCCGCTGCAGCATCCTTGCCCGCGACCTTCGGCATCGTCGGGCTGGGCAGCTGGCTGTACGGCGCGATGGGAATCCGCTTCGGGTGGCCGTCCTTCATCGTGTTCTTAGTGCTCATGCTGTGCCTGGCGGCCGGGTGGCGCTACGCATTCGCGCGACGGGCGAAAAAGCGCGCCGCGAAGAACTGGGTACGTGCCCTGTGGCCGGGTGACTGGCGGCGTGGCAGCATCGCCGACCCGTCGTGGGTGCTCCCCGGAGCTGGTGTCGTGGCTGGCGTGTGGATGCTGGTCGCGAAACAGCTCGAACTCCAGTCGAAGGTGCCGGGCCAGCTGAACAATATCGTCCAGGGCTGGGACATCCAATGGCACGTCAACGCCGTGCGTTTCATCATGGAAGAAGGCATTGCCTCGCCCACCCGGATGGGCGAACTGCAGAACCCTGAAACGCACATCGACCTGTTCTACCCGTCCGCGTTCCACGCGGCGACCGCGCTGTTCGCCAAAGCTGGCGGCCTTGCCCCTGTGGAGGCAGTGAACCTGGCGTCGATTGTTCTGCCGAGCCTCGCCCTGCCCGCCGGCGCCGCGGGACTGGCATGGGCGATGGCGCGCGGCCACGGCATGGTCGCGCAGATCGCCGCGGGCTTGGCCGCCATCGGTGTGTATGCGTCGCCGGTGCTGGTGTGGATCCCGGACTTCGTGGGCATGCGCCCGTACATCGTGGCGATCGGCCTGTCCGGCCTCGTCATCGCGCTGTTCCACCAGGTGCCGCGCTACCGGGCACTGGCACTGCCGACGCTGTTCGCCTTCCTGGGCATGATGCAGGTCCACCCGTCGGCCGTACTCGTGGTAGTGCTCGCCGTCCTGCTGTACTGGGCGACGTACCTGGTGTGGCGCCCGGACCGCTCGCGCGTCGGCGATGTTCTCTGGTTGGCCATCCCGGCGCTTGGTGCGACGGTGGCGTTCCTCCCGCAGCTGCTCGCCGGCCAGGCTCAGTCTGGGGAAGTGAACACCTGGGACGCGAGTGAGAATGTCACCGCTGAGGAGGCCTGGGACAAGGCGTTCATGATGGAGACCCGCCACGTGGGCGAGTTCTTCCCCGATTTCGACCCCACCATCTTGCTGTGGCTCGCCGGTTTCGGTGCCATCGCAATGGTGGTGTGGCGCGGGCAGGTCTGGGCGCCGGTCTTCTACGGGATCATGGTGGCCACCACCGCACACGCGCTGCACCCGTTCGACGGGATGTGGGAACCGCTTTTGACCATGCTGGGCGCGCCGCACTACAACTCGGCGCACCGCATCGTCACCGTGGTGGCGCTGACCGTCATCGCCGGCGCCGCCGTCGGTGCGGCCGTGATCATCCGCGTCTTCACGCTCGCACCCATCGCCGCCCGCTACGGCACTCGCCCGTGGGTGTGGGGCACCTCGCTCGCATCAGCCGTGCTCGCTGCGCTGACCGGGTGGGGTGCTGGCGCCTGGGCGTCCACCGTCGCCGTCGACGGCGCCGAAATGTCATTCGACGCCTCCCGCCTCAACGACCGCATGGTCGACGACGACCAGATGACCGCCTATGCGTGGCTCGGCTCCCGCCCGGAAGCACAGGAGGGGCTCGTTATGGGTGAATCCACCGACGGCTACTCCTGGGCCTATGCCATCAACGGCGTCCCCACCGTCGCCCGCCACTACCTGTGGCCCAACGGCGGGATGGGCGTCGACTCGAACCTGCTCGCCGACCGCGCCGGCCAGCTCGGCGCCGGTGAACGTGGCCGACCGAACGAGAAATCGCCCGCCGACGACGCCGCTGCCGACCTGGGCGTCCGCTTCATCGTCTCGTCCGGCAACACCTTCTGGCCCGGTCCCAAGAACTGGCAGGTGGACAAGGCCCTGTGGACCACCCCCGGTGTCACGCCCGTCTACCAGCGCGGCCGCGTGACCATCTTCGCCGTCAACGCGCAGCTCACCCCGGCTGAGATCAAGGAACTTCAGCGCGACGCCGTCGCCAACGGCGGCTCCACCGAACTGCCTGAGCTGACTCCGACGAGTGAGGAGCTGGCGGGCGCGGACGTCGAATAGCGTTGCGCATTTCAGTACGCATTTTCGGGTTGAAGCCCGCCCCGCATGCGCTTAGCGTCGTTTAAAGAAGCCATTGCTAATCGACGGGGGGCGTCCACATGGCTCAGCACACTCATGCCATTTCAGGGGAGACAAAGCAGGCGCGCAGGCTGTTGCCGACGACGCGTTCACAGGTGTCCGGGCACCGTTTCATGCGCCGGCGCGTGGAACACGGGCTCATTTACGGGGATATCCGGATGATTCATGATCCGTTGGCGGCACGGCGGCGTTCGGCGATTTTCGGGATTGTCGCGGTGGCGCTCATCGCGGCGGGTTCGGGGCTGTTCGCGTGGTTGCGGCCGAATCCGGATCCGGGCACGGCGGCGATTCTGCGGGCCAATGACGGGGCGATGTACGTGCGGGTCGGGGAGGTGGTGCACCCGGTGACGAACCTGACGTCGGCACGCCTGATCGCAGGCAGCGCGGAGGAGCCGCAGCGCGTGGGGGAGGAGCGGCTCACCGAGATGCCGCGCGGTGTGCCGTTGGGCATCGCTACGGCGCCGGCGATGTTCGCGCCGGGCGATGCGGTGGATGCTGCGTGGTCGGCGTGCGAGGGGGAAAAGCGCGTCACGGTTGTCGCCGGGGAACCGGTGCAGCAGCTCGCCGACGGCCAGGCTGTCGCGGTAACTCAGGGCGGTAACGAGTGGATGCTTACGAATGAGGGGCGCGCAAAACTTCCGTCAGACAGCGATGCACAGGGCAGGCTGATCCGACGCGCGCTGGGCATCGACGCGCGGGTCGTACGCGCGGACATCAGCGCGCCGGTGCTGTCCGCGATCCGCGAACTTCCGCCGGTCCGCCTGCCGCACCCGTTGCCGCGCCTGTTGCTCGCCGACGGCACCGACGAAGCATGGGCTGTCACACAGCATGGCGGCATTCAGCCCGTTTCGGAATTGCAGAAGCATTTGCTTATCGACGCCGCCGCCCCCACCTCAACCTCTTCCCCCTCCCAGATTGCCGCGTATCCGGATGCCCAAGTCCCGCTAGATATCGCCGTTCCGGAGAAAGCGCCGGAGTGGGTGGATCCAAAGAAATCGGCCGTGTGCGTGACCGAGTCAGGCTCTGTTGCACTCGTAGCCCCAGACTCGGATGTCTTGACCGCAGGATCGGTCGAGCTGTCCGGTGATAGCCCCGCGACTCATTTCGTCGGGTTAGCCTCCGGTGCTGTCGGCGTCGACACCGGTGCCGGCTACCACGTCGTGTCCGCTTCAGGCCAGCGCCATCTGGTGGATACCAGGGACAACCTCGATGTCGTCGGCGCACTGCACGTGGACACCGTTCCGTGGAGCATCCTCAGTCTCCTGCCCGAAGGCCCAGCCCTCACACGCGAGGCAGCGCTGACCGCGACCTACTGATAGCGCTGCGGCGCCAGTCAATCTGGTCTCGGCGCTTCACCCTCGCGGTGAGTTTTAGCCGTGGTGAATGGAGCGATGCCGGGGCCGACCCTGGAGGAGTATCCGTCGAAAAGCGCCCACTGCGACAGCAAGGGCAGCGACGAGCACGACGCTTGCGACCGTGAAACTGCTTCGGTGTGGGGCAGCGGAATCAATGGTCTCAATTGGGCGTGCACGCAGCGGTGCGGTGTCGGCGCTCTGCTCGCGTTCGACGAATGAGACAGCTCGCAGCGGGTCGACGGCACCGCCGCGCGGTTCCGCGGAGGCGGTGATCATGTCGCGGAGCTGGGCAGGTGTGGCATGCGGATGGCGCTGGCGCAAAAGGGCGACGGTGCCGCTGACCACCGGTGCGGCGAAGCTCGTCCCGGCGAATGGTTCGATTTCACCGCGCTCGCCCGCCTTGCCCACAGTCCATCCCCTGACACCTGGGGCGGAAGCGCGCTCGACAGTGCCGGGAGCGGTGAGCAGCGTGGCGCCTTCAGGGACGGGGAGGGAGTAATCGGCGATGGTGTGGGAATCGGCACGCGCACCGACAGCGAGGACCGTAGGAAAATGCGCGGGGAAAACAGTGGAACCGGCAGGACACTCGCGTGACAGGTTGCCGGCGGCTGCGACCACCACAGCACCTGAGTGTTCGGCGCGGCCGAGAGCGTCTTTCAGACCCCGGGTATCCACGCGGGGCGCGAGTTCCGGTTCGACGCAGGAAACCACAGAAATATTGATGACCTTTGCGTTCTCGTCGAGCGCGTTATGGATCGCCCGTGTGAGTGTCTCCAGGTCACCCATGGTGGCAGCGGTTGGCGCATCTTCCCCGCGGGGAGCAGGTGAGCGGTAGTGGGCTGAGGACTGGCGGATGGACAGAATCTCCGCGTCCGGAGCGATCCCGGCGTCAGTTCCGGCGATGATGCCGGCGACGACGGTGCCGTGCGCATCGCAATCCTTGAACGGTTCCGGGGTATCGGGTGTGACGAAGTCGGCGCCACCGGAAAGCTGGTTCAACTGCGGATGACCGGCAACACCGGTGTCGATCACCGCCACTTTGACGCCGGCCCCTGTGGCCAGACGGTGCAATTGGAAGCGGGTCTCAGTGGCCTCGCTTGTATGGATGTCATCTGTTTCGCCCGCGGGTGCGCCGACAGCGCAGGTGATGTCTTGAGCAGCCGCGAGGTGCGGGCAGGAGATGGCGGGAAGGAGGAAAGGAAGGGCGGCAAGGGACGTCGAGAGGCGAGAAAATGCGCGCATTACAGCCCCCGAATGAGATCGAAGATGCCAGTGAGCTTCACCGCGAGCGGAATGACGGCAATGATCGCGGCGGCCTCGGCGCGTTCGAGCCAGACGAGCGTGGTCGGTTCGAGATCCGGCACACGGGCAGCCCACAGCGCGGCAGTAGCGGCGGTAAGAGCGGTGATCCCGGCAGCGATGAGTAGCGCCGGGTGTGCGCCGTCGACGACTGCAACGGCCGTGACACCGCAGGTCAGCGCCAGCATCGCGGTGCTACCGAGGCTGAGGCGCGGAATCGTGCCGTGGTGGCGCGATGCGTGGACGATGAGCGCGCCCGCGGTGCACAGACACAACGCGAAGACCCATCCGCCACCGGAGCGGGCGAGTACGACGAGCGCCGGAATGACGCACAGCGCGGCGGCGACGCTGATGCCGGCGGTGATGGCGCGGGCGGCGTCCGAACGCGCGTCCACATCATCCTGGTAATCGTCCGCGATGCCGAATTCCTGCCCAGCGGTGGGGACCCGCGGAATGCGCAAGCCCGCAGCGCGTGTGGCCACCGACGGGGTGAGCATCACCGCGGCGATCCCGGCGAGCACTACCGCCGCGTACGGGGCTGTCGGGGAGGGCATCCAGACTGCGAGTGAGCCGGCGAGAATAAGAGCCGCGCTGGTCAGCGCCGCCGATGTCACGCGCGGGCCGGCGAGGCCAAGCACCGCACCGCCCACGGTCAGGGCGGCCGCGATCACACACGCAGTCATCGCGCCGAATGCGAGATCGGTCGCGGGCGGCCAGGTACCGGTTCCGTCGTGGATCCCGCTCACCCACGCACCGCAGACTGCGCTGGCGGCGCATGCCGCGGCGGGAAAGACAGCGCGGGACCGGGCGGCCACAGCGATCACGAGCAGGAGCAATGCAGTAACGGCCGCACCAGCTAGGGGAGCGGACATGGATGCGGTGAGGATCCCCGCGGCGGCAGCACCGGCGAAGGTCGCGGCAGTGTCAATCCCCGAACGAGTGGTGGCCGCAGCTGCCGCCGCCAATGACTCCGCGGCATCGCGCACCACTGGCGGATCGACGGGTTCGTGCGGGCGTAGGGCGAGGACCTGGCCATCGCGAAGCCGCATATTGTGTAGCGAAACATGCGGGTCCAGCGGTGCGCCCGCCGCAGTGGCGAACTCCCATGGTCGGCCGGCTGTTTGCGGCAGCTCAATCAGCCGCGCCAATTCGGGCAGCACTTCGCTCAGTGTCGATGACGTGGGCAAACTCACGTCGACGGAACGGTAGATCGGTGCCGCGCTGATGCGCACGGTCACGCGGACAACATGATGGGTCGATGCAGCGACCATGATTCCCCCCGGATTCACGATTGGTTGTTCTGTTCCAGTCTGCCCCGTCACGGGGGTGCGTGGGGGCCGTCGATGTCTACTTCAGTAGACAATGCGCCGTTTTCGGGACTTTTCGCTGCGCGCGGTGCGGGGTTGTTGCCTATGATTCGGAATCATCGACGCACCGCCACGCTGTGGTGGGCAGGGAAGCCGGGGGGCTCCCTGACCAAAGAACCGCACGTGCGGACAAAACCGTAAAGGTGTGGGGTGCGCGAATTCTCGAGGGGGGAGAAATCACGAATGTTGGGGCTCGATAACGACCCGATTCAAGCGCCGCCGGCTGCCGGGACTACTGCGCAGACGGCACCGCCACTGCCGACGGGGCAGCTCGATGCGGAGAGCGTGCCGCAGGCGGTGCGCAAACCGCCGGAGCCACTCATGCGCATCATCATGCCCGTGGTGATGGTCGCGGCCATCGGAGCGATGGTGGCTATCTTCGCGCTCAGCGGGCGCGGGATCAGCCCCATGATGATGGTCTTTCCGCTCATGATGATCATGGGCCTTCTGACCACGTTGAACCCGCCGGAAAAGGCCGGTGATATCGACGAGTCGCGCCGGGTGTATCTGCGCCATCTGGATGCCTTGGCGGAGCGTGCACGGAGCAATGCCGCCCAGCAGCGCGAGCACGTGGAATTCTTCCACCCGCACCCGGATCACCTGGTCAATGCCGTGGATGCGGAACGAGTGTGGGAGCGCACGAGCAAGGATCCGCGGGCATACGAGGTTCGAGTCGGCACAGGCAGGTCATCGTTGTGCACTCCGGTGGAGGTCGCAGATCCGGGCTCCCCGGAGGACTTGGATCCGGTGTGCGCGGTGAGTCTGCGCCGCACGGTCGCCGCGGTCAGCACAGTGCCGCGCATGCCTATCGTGATTCAATTGGAGGCATTCCCGCTGCTCACTCTGGCTGGCCCGCGGGCGCACGAGGTGGCGCGGTCGATCGTGGCGCAACTGGCGTTCTTCCATGGTCCGGAGGCAGTCGGGCTGGAAATCAGCGCCCCCGGGTTGGAGGCGGCGAAATGGCTGCCGCATACCCGCGACCCCGGCGCAGCTGGTTTCACTGTGGCGGTCGTGGATGCGGCATCGCCGAAGGCCATGGCCTATGGGGAAGCGGACTGTGTTCTCGCCGTCACCGAGGACACGAACGCGTTCGTCCACGACGATGCACTCCACCTGCTGTGCGGCGACGAGATCGACGCGGTGACCACATCCGGTGTGGAGAGACTCGGCGAGACCGACACGTTCAGCGCAGGCGCCGCCGAATTCATCTACCGCAACCTGGCGTTCTATCGCAGGCCGGACAACGGAAATGGGAACACACCCCGCGGCGGGGGACTGCTGGACTTGCTCGGCATCGACGACATCGACCATCTCGCCGGGCCCGCCATGTGGCCGGGACGCGAGGGGAGCCGGCAGCGTCTCACCGTCCCGATCGGCGTCGACCCAAACGGCGGGCCGGTCTACCTAGACCTGAAGGAATCGGCGCACGGCGGCATGGGGCCGCATGGGTTGTGCATCGGCGCGACGGGGTCCGGAAAATCAGAACTTTTAAGAACACTCGTTGTGGCGCTCGCGGCGACGCATTCGCCGGACGAGCTCAACCTGGTGCTGGTCGATTTCAAGGGCGGCGCGACCTTCCTGGGCTGCGAGGGATTGCCGCACACGTCAGCGGTGATCACCAACCTTGAAGACGAGGCGGTGCTGGTTGAGCGCATGTTTGATGCGATCTCCGGCGAGATGAACCGTCGGCAGGAGCTGCTGCGCGCGGCGGGGAACTTCGCCAATATCACTGAATACAACGCAGCGCGCACGAGCACCCGACCGGATCTCGACCCGTTGCCATCGCTGGTGATTGTGGTCGACGAGTTCTCGGAGCTGCTCGGCCAGCACCCGAATTTCGCGGATCTCTTCGTCGCGGTGGGGCGTTTGGGACGTTCGCTGGGCGTGCATCTTCTGCTTGCTTCGCAACGCCTCGAAGAGGGCAAGCTGCGCGGGCTCGATTCGCATTTGTCGTACCGGATCGGTTTGCGCACATTTTCCGCGGCAGAATCGCGCCAGGTGCTCGGGGTTTCAGATGCCTACGAGCTGCCCGCGGACCCGGGCGCGGGCTATATCAAGACAGCGTCGACGGAGCTCACACGCTTCAAAGCGTCCTATGTCTCCGGCCCGCTCATGCGTCCGGCTGAGCCGACGAGCCCAGGGGCAGCACCGCAGGTCAGGTTGTTCGCGGGATGGGACGAGGTTGATGAGCCCGCGGTCGCGGCGGCTCTTCCTGATCCGACGACGACGATGCTCGCCGAGGTCGTGAGCGCCGCGCAGAAGACAGCGGCAGCGCGTGGACAGAGCGCGCACACCGTGTGGCTTCCGCCGCTGCCGCCACGCGTGGGACTTCCGGAGGTGTGCGAGGACAGCGGGGAGCTCAAAGCGAGCATTGGGCTTATCGACGACCCGTACCACCAACGCCAACACCCCCTGACCATCGATCTCGGTGTCTCCGGCGGGCATGTGGCGCTGGCAGGCGGGCCGCAGACCGGCAAGTCGATGGCGGTGCGGACGATCATTGCCTCCTTGGCGGCGACGCACACCACAGACCAACTGGGCTTTTATGTCATCGACGCCGGTGGCGGGGACTCGGACGTGCTTGAATCCCTGCCCCACGTCGCCGGTGTGGCCGGGCGCGGCGACGAGGAGAAGGTGAAAAGGGTGGTGGATGAGGTGCTGGGGATCGTCGATAAGCGACGTGCGTTTCCCGCGCGGACCGTACTGGTCGTCGATGGCTGGCACTCGCTTATCGCTGCCGATTCGAAGCTGGAGGATCTGAAAGATGCCCTGGCCACGATCGCTGCGGAAGGCCCGGCTGCGGGTGTGCACTTGGTGGTGACCACGCAGCGGTGGAATGCGGTGCGGCCGAATGTGCGCGACCTCATCGGCACGCGTCTGGAGCTCAAACTCACTGAGCCGATGGATTCGCTGCTGGACCGGAAATTGCAGGAGAAGCTGCCTGCCGCGCCGGGCCGCGGCATTACCGCTGCGGGAAAGAGCATGCTCATCGCGGCGACCGCGAAGGAAGACATTGCGCACATTGCCGCGCAGGCGGCGGACCAGACCCCGGTGCCGAAGCTGAAGGTCCTGCCAGCGCGCATTGCCATCGACGAGCTCGCGCAGTCCGTGCCGGCTGAGCGAGACGGGCGGATCCTGCTCGGCATCGGCGGGCGCGACGTGGAACCTGTCACCTTCGACCGCCAGCACCTGCTCGCCGTCGGTGCTTCCGGCGCAGGAAAATCCACGCTGGTGGCAACGGTGATCGGGCAGCTTGCGACGATGCCGCGTGAGCGTGCCCGCATGGTGGTGATCGATCCGCGTCGCACCCATCTGCGGCACGCGGATCACCCGATGGTCGCGGCCTACGGTGGGTCGACCGATGCCGCGAAGACCGCGCTCGCGGATACCGCGACGACCCTGACTGCGCGTCTGCCTGGCCCCGATATCACTGCCGAACAGCTCGCCGCTCGCAATTGGTGGACGGGTCCGGATATTTACGTAGTCGTTGACGATCTCGAACTCGTTGGTGAAGAGAATCTCCGCCCGTTGCTGCCGCTCATCCCGCATGCGCACGACATTGGCCTGCACATCATCGCCGCCCGCAAATTCGGCGGCACGGGCCGTGCCCTGCTCGCACCGTTCCTCAGCGCCCTCAAGGACCAACTGCCCGACGTCGTGCTCTTCTCCGGCACCAAAGACGAAGGCGCGCTCTTCGGCGTTCGCCCGCTGCCGTTGCGCCCTGGCCGCGGCATCTTCGTCCGCGACAACGAGCAGATCGGCCCGATCCACATCGCAGAAAACACGCTTAGCGACGTCCCATCCGCACCCCAATCCGAGGAGACCCCATGACCACCGCCCACGTCACCGGCGGCCGCTCATCCGCTGCCGCCGACACGTCACCAGAACCGGGTGCTAAAGCCCTTCTCACCGTCACCGTCGATGATGAATGCACGGTCTTTTCCGGCCTGGCCAATGTGCACCGCTACGACAAGCCGTCCGCCGGCGAGATCGTCAGTTATGTCCGCAGTGTGCTCGGCGAACACCCGAAGTGGACACCCGTGCATCTCGTCGCGACTGATGCGACACTCAAGCAGCTCATCTGCGCATTCGGCGACTACGAAGTCGAGCTGACCTGCGAGTCGCTGGACGAGGCCGATGACACTGACACCCACCCCTCGACTGACGAATGGGAGGAAATCCGGGAAATCCCCATCCGGCGTCCAGCGCTGGAACCGCGTCGGCAGGAACGCTTCGGCCGATCCGGCTATGCGCTTGTCGGCGCGGTCGGTCTGGTTGCCGCGGTCTGCGCCTCAGCGATCTGGTTCGTCGCCGGACGGGGAAGCGACGAGGAAAGAGATGAGAATAGTGGGGCAGACATCGCAGTCTCCGGTGATTCGGCAGGTGCGGCGTTGCCGACGGACAGCGTCGGTGACGAGCCCGGTGAGACGCCTGCGCCTGATCCGGATCCCGCTGAACCGAAAATAGAAAAGGTCGTCCTCGAACAAGACGGTTTGACCGTGGAATTGCCCGTCGGCTTTCGCCTCGAGCCCGACGGCGACATGTGGCGAGCGACCGGACCTGACCCGGATTTCCGACTGCAGCTCGCGGTGGACCCGCTCTACGGCGTCCCGCCCGAAGACATCATGCGGCAGGTGAAAAAAGACATCGAGGAGGATCCGGAGCTTCGCCACACCGAAAGCGACGAGGTCAGCGTCCGCTACGAGCATGCGCTTCCGGACGGATCCCACGCATTGTGGTCCACCTGGACCGACCGTGACGTGCAGATTTCCATCGGCTGCCACACACGTACCGCGCCCACCACTGTTCAATTAGCCACGTGCACCATGGCCAACGAATCCGCTCGCTTCACCCCGCCCGGCTGAGGCACGAAAAAAGTTCCGGTTCGCAGGGAACCGAAACAGGGTGAAGAACAGTCCAATAAGGGTGGAAAGGTCACAAACGGCCTCAGCGCCGCAGACCACGTCCACAATCCATTGCACACAACAATATCGGGGGAGGAAATATGAGCACCGCTCAGTTCCGTACAGAAGCCGACGTCATGCGCAACGCGGCGAACAACGTAGACGACACCAACGACTCGGTCAATGCCGAGCTCAACCGCCTGCAGGATGTCGCGCAGTCCACGCGCGATTACTGGTCCGGCAGCGCGCAGGCCAGCTTCGACGATTTGATGGTCCGCTTCGATGACGCGGAGCGCCGTCTTGGCGAAGCACTCGGCGACATCGCGTCGAATCTCCGCGACAACGCCAGCAACTTCGAAGACGTCGACGCAACGAATTCCGATGCCTTCGCAAACATCGCACCAGCCGGCGGTCTTGCGCTGTAGCGCGCGAAACAACGCCACAAGCATCGGACCGGACCACACACCGCAACACGCACACACCACCACATTGATCTGAATCAGGGAGAACACACAGTGACAGTGATCAAGTACGGCTTCGGTTCACTCGCCGACGCCGCATCCGACATCGAGACCTCGTCCCGCAATATCGGCAGCCAGCTGGAGGACCTCAAAGACCAGCTCAAGCCGATGGTTTCCTCTTGGGAAGGCGAAGCGGCTGACCGCTACCAGGAGCACCAGAACAAGTGGGACACCGCGGCGCAGGACCTCAACGACATCCTTTCGGCCATCGGCCGCGCCGTCGAGGACGGCAACGACCGCATGCAGTCCGTCAACACCGCCGCCGCGAATAGCTGGGGGTAAAACGACGAACGAACACAAACCCAAACGCTGAACCGCTCATCTACCAAGCGGGCCAATTTTTGATCTGACCCAGCATCCCGCAGGGCAGACGCGGCGAACGGCCCGCACCAGAGCGTTTCTATTCCAATGCGTGCGCACCACCATGGGCAGGTGGGGCGCACGCATTTGTCGTGCTGTCCCCACAGCACGCACCAGCGCAGAAGCGAAAGTCGCGTTTTGGAGTCTGAGTAGGGCGTGCTCTAAGGTTTAAGCCCTGTGTGTTTTACCCACCGTGGATGAACCATGCCCGCCGCGCGAGCGGTGTGCAGTCAAGTGTTCGTCCCCGGGCCGCCCCACCGGGTCTCCACCGGCCGCCGGAACAGGGGAGGGCAAGGTTGAGCGCACCATGGCCGGCAGCCTCTAGATAAAGACTTCAAGGAGTCAAACATGTCTACCTACCACCCGAAGAGCGGTGACATTACCCGCAAGTGGTACGTCGTCGACGCTACCGACGTGGTGCTGGGCAAGCTTGCTTCCACCGTCGCAGACCTGCTGCGCGGTAAGCACAAGCCGCAGTACGCGCCGAACGCTGACACCGGCGACCACGTCATTGTCATCAATGCCGATAAGGTCCACATTTCGTCCAACAAGCGCGAGCGCGAGATGCGCTACCGCCACTCCGGTTACCCGGGTGGTCTGAAGTCCATCACCCTGGGCCGTGCTCTCGACGAGCGTCCGGACCGCGTGATCGAAGAGGCTGTGAAGGGCATGATGCCGCACAACCGCCTCTCCCGTCAGTCCATTAAGAAGCTTCACGTTTACACCGGCTCCGAGCACCCGCACGAGTCGCAGAAGCCCGAGAACTTCGAGTTTAAGCAGGTGGCGCAGTAATGACCGAGCCGAACAACATCACCGAAGAGACCACGAACGCCGCTGACCAGACTGAGGGCGTCGAGGCTACCCAGACCGACATCGATGCGGCTACCGCTGCCACCGAGGAGTTCAACTACACCATCGGCGACGCAGTCGCTGGCGAGGACGACTCCCAGGACGAGGTCGTCGAGGCTCCCGTTTACCACGAGGGTCCGATCCAGACCGTCGGTCGTCGTAAGCGCGCCATCGCACGCGTGACCGTCGTCGAGGGCGAGGGCAAGATCATCGTCAACGGCCGCGAGTTCGAGGACTACTTCCCGAACAAGCTCCACCAGCAGGACATCCTGGCTCCGCTGACGCTGCTTGAGCGCGAGAACCAGTTCGACATCAAGGCGAACATCGGCGGCGGCGGCCCGACCGGCCAGGCTGGCGCACTGCGTCTGGCTATCGCCCGCGCGCTGAACATCTACAACCCGGCTGAGCGCCCGACCCTTAAGAAGGCCGGTTACCTCACCCGTGACGCTCGTGCCGTGGAGCGCAAGAAGGCTGGTCTGCACAAGGCCCGTCGCGCACCGCAGTACTCCAAGCGTTAATCGCTGCTGTACGCAGGCTTTACGCCGCTGCTCCCGCATGTCGGGGCGGCGGCGTTCTGCTTTTCAGGGGGACGAAAGAAAAGCAGCTTATCGACGCCCCGACCCACGCAGTCGGCTCTTGAGAACGGGATGAAAACCCTCACCGAGCGAAACACAACGTGTACGGCATAATTATCTTTCATGACTCGACTGTTTGGTACTGACGGTGTTCGTGGGCTCGCTAACGAAGCGCTGACGGCGCCGCTCGCCCTGAAATTGGGGCAGGCGGCGGCGACGGTGCTGACGCAGAATAAGCGTTCGGAGCAGCGGCGGCCCACCGCGATCATTGGGCGTGACCCGCGTGTGTCCGGCGAGATGCTCGCCGCGGCAATGGCGGCCGGAATGGCGTCGAAGGGGGTGGACGTGCTGCGTGTGGGCGTGATTCCGACGCCGGGTCTGGCGTTTCTCACCGACGATTACGGTGCCGATATCGGTGTGATGATCTCCGCATCGCACAACCCGATGCCGGATAACGGCATCAAGTTCTTCTCCGCCGGGGGCAAGAAGCTCGCTGATGCTGTGGAAGACGAGATTGAGCGCGCAATGGAGAACCTGGAACCCGGTGGTCCGACGGGCACCGGGATCGGCCGCATTATCGAGGAGTCGCCTAATGCGCACCTGCGTTACCTCGAGCACCTGGCGGAGTCGATGACGACATCGCTGTCAGGTATCAAGGTCGTGGTGGATTGCGCGAACGGTGCGGCATCGAAAATCGCTCCGGAAGCGTACGCCGCGGCGGGCGCTGAGGTCGTGGCGATCTTCAACGAGCCGAATGCGTACAACATCAACGACAACTCCGGCTCCACGCACATCGACCAGGTGCAGAAGGCTGTCGTGGAGCACGGCGCGGATCTGGGCCTGGCTCACGACGGTGACGCCGACCGGTGCCTGGCTGTTGATGCAGAGGGCAATGTGGTCGACGGCGACCAGATCATGGCGGTGCTGGCGCTGGGGATGAAGGAGAAGTCGTCGTTACGCGAAAATACGCTGGTGGCGACTGTGATGAGCAACCTTGGCCTGAAGATCGCCATGCAGCGAGAAGGCATCGCCATGCGTGAGACGAAGGTCGGCGACCGCTACGTGCTCGAGGAGCTCAATGCGGGCGATTTCTCGCTCGGCGGCGAACAGTCTGGTCACATTGTGGTGCCCGCGCGTGCGACGACGGGCGACGGAACCCTGTCCGGCCTGCTCATCATGGAGCGCATGGCGGAGACGGGCAAGACCCTGCAGGAGCTTGCGAGCGTGATGACGGTGCTGCCGCAGGTACTCATCAACGTTCCTGTTTCCGATAAGTCCCGCATTCTGGAAAGCCAGGAGATCAAGGACGCTATCGCTGAAGCAGAAGAGGAGCTGGGCACGGGCGGCCGTGTGCTGCTGCGCCCGTCCGGCACGGAGGAGCTGTTCCGCGTCATGGTGGAGGCCTCTGAGGAGGAGCACGCCCGCAAGGTCGCGGGGCGTCTGGCCGCGGTGGTCGCAGCGGTGTAAACAAATTTTCGGTTCGAGGGAACCGAACTGGCCTAGCGGCAGTCTAAGTCTGTGGAAGATGAAGGCTGCCGCTTTTTGCGGCTTCAACCATGCTGGGGGAGTGATGAGTGTGGCCGAGCAGTTGCACCTAGAACCGGACGAGTTCCGGGAAGTGTTGGTAACGAGGATAAACAGTTATAACGAGGCGATTGACCGTCTAGAGCGAGCGAAACCGTCGGTGGACGCCGGAGTGTTCGGGGAGGGGTTCTCGGAGCGCGGGGACAAGATCTCCTCGGCGGTGGACCGTGTCTATGACCGGACGGTGGACCGCCTGCGCGCACGCGTCAACCAGTTTGAGGAGATGTTGCGGCTGGCCGCGGATGTGGACGGGGTTGACCACGACAATGCTGCGAGGTTCAACCAGGATGTCTAATGCGAAGCTCAAAGAAGGTCTGGGGGAGATCGCACGCACCGTAGCCGTACTACCGGGAGTCCCGCCGACGGATGTGGAGTTTGTGGGGCAGAAGGTCTCGTCCATTTCCGCGAAGATCGACAAGACGAATGGGATGGACATCGCGTCCGTTCCACCGCAGGTGGAATCGTTGAACCCGAAGCCGGCGTGCGCCGCTTCCGCGCCGGGGAGTCCCGTGGGCATCGTCGGTGTTCTCGCTGCCATGCCCATGCTGACGGAGTTGGCCTCTGGGTCGGAGGAGTGGCTGTGCAGCGTCGGCGTGGCCAGCCATGAGAGTGACCTTGATGGGGAGCAGGGCACGCATGCTGATGCGTTGGATGATCTCCACCAGCAGTCCTGTGACTGCGCCGATTCCGTCAAGGACATCGATGAGTCAGCCGATTGCGGCATACAGGCGACGATTGATGTGATCCTCGATCTGCTTGCCGCCCTGAAGGATTGCCCATTGGTGGCGCTTGGCTCCACCGTCCTCGCCCCGATTCTGGAGGGCTTGGTGTGCATTGAGGGCACCGTCGACGATCGCAATGATTCGATTGATCAGTGCTACGACGGGTTGGAGCAGCTTTGCGACGGCGCTGGTGCAACCACCCCGCCCGCCACCAAGCAGTACACGCCCTCTGGCGAATGCCCACCTGCCCCTGCGCCCGCGCCTGTGCCGGAGCCCTGTCCGCCGGCACCGCCGGCGCCGCCTGCACCGCCTGCGCACCCCGCTCCGGAACACGTTCCCGCACCTCCGGTTGCCGAGTGCCCTCCGGAGCAGGCACCGCGGCCAGCTGAACTACCTGAACCTGTGCCTGACGCGCCAGCTCTTTCGCAGGTGACCGTTCCTGCGGCCGCGGGGCTCGATGCTGGCGTGAATATCAACGTCAATGTTGACGTCGATGTCACCTTGGGCGCGGACGGCGCTGTCCAGCAGACTCCGGTAGCGCAGACGGTCCCTGCCCAGTGCCCGAACGCGCTCGTTCCCGCCCCACCGGCAGTCCCGCCTATCGGCCCCGCAGGTGACTGCGTGGTCCAGCATGTCATCGCCGGACTCGAAGCTTTCGGCCAATCAGTTGCAGAGTGCCTGGCGCAGATCGAGTGCCCAGTCGAGCCAGTTGTCGATTGCCCAGAGCCAGAACCAGAACCCAAGCCGGAACCGGACTGTCCGGAGGAGAAGCCGGAGCCGGAACCAGAACCAGAGCCGGACTGCCCGGAGGAGAAGCCGGAGCCAGTACAGGAACAGCCCGAGTGCCCGGAGGGGACGATCCCGCCGCCGCCTGAGTTGGCTGAGGTGAAAGAACCGCCGCCACCGCCGAAGAAGGCATTGATGGAAGCGGCTGCAGTCAGCGGCGCGGAGGCGGTGCCGGAGCAGCAGGAGATGCAGATGGAGGAGCCGGCGGAGAAGGCACAGCCTGAACAGGCAGGCGAGAGCCACCGGGCACGTAAGACAGGGGGATGGTAATGGATTTTCAGCAGTTCGCGGAACAGTTCAAAGACCGTACGGCGCGGCGCATGCTTGAATTCGAGCGGGTGCTCAAAGAAAGCCAGCGGCAAATGGAGCAATCGGCGCGTCAGCAGGCGCTGGCCAGGGAGATGAACGTGCAAAAACCGCCCGTGCAGACACCGCGCGGAACATACCGCGGGGCCAGGCACGGGCGGGTGCAGGGAGTGCTCCGGAAAGAAGGGCCGACGGAGCAGCGGCGCGCCTAAGGGCAGCGCCGGCGGACGCTAGAAGATGCTCTTCACATCGCCGCGGGCGAAATCCGCGCGGTCAGCGAGCTCTTTGCCGAAGACGGACTCGACACCCTTGCCGGCAGCATCCATCTCCGAATAAGCGGAGTAGGTCTTGTCGCCGTCCAGCTGGTGCAGCAAAAAGCCGGTGACTAGGCCACGGACGGTCTCCTGGACGCTGGCCTTGGAACGGCCCTGACCGAGCAGGAATTTCTTGAAGCCGTCTTCGCTGAAGGACTTCTGGTTGCCGTCCTCGACAGTGCGGTAGGCGACCGGGCCGGACCAGTTGAAGGCCAGTTTGGCCGGGTTGCCCGGGTCGAAAATAGCGTCCGCGTCCTCATCCGGGCCGATGATCAGGCCGGGCAGGAACAGTGAACGGGCGGCGTTATCCGCAGACGGGGCGACCGAGGCCGGGTAGATCGGGGCGACGGCCTTGACCTTCTCGTTGTTCACGGACGCGAGGACTGCGCACCCGCCGCCCATGCCGTGGCCGATCACGCCGAGCTTGCCCGGGCTGACGGTGGTGTTGCCGTTGCCCAGCTTCACGCCACCGAGGATCTGCAGCGCCGTCTCCAGGTCGGCGGCGAAACCAGCGTGGTTCGGCTTGAAGCCGCACTCCGTGTCGGGAACAGCCACGGCGATGCCCCAGCTAGCCAGGTGGCGCAGGGTCTTCTCATAATCTTTGGCGCTCTTCATCCAATCGTGGCCGAAAGCGACGCCGGGGACTGCCTTCCCGTCGGCGGGGACGTACACCTTGCCAGGCAGGCCGGTGTAGCCAAGGTCGCCTTCCATGACCCGGTGAGGGCCACGCTTGGATAATTCGCTGAGCTTCTTCAACTTCGCAGACACGAAGAATAGGATACTGCATCGACGTGCGCGGGTGCGGCAGATCAGCACGTTGCGGGCAGCGGAGCGCTGCGGAGCGTCTTTGACGCATGCATTATCCTTGTCCACATGTGTGGAATCGTGGGATACGTAGGTAACCAGCAGGGCTTGCCGATCGCACTGGAGGCGCTTCGCCGGATGGAGTACCGCGGGTACGACTCGGCAGGCATCGCAGTAGCGGGCGGGGGAGAACTCAACGTCGCTAAACGTGCAGGCAAGCTGCAGAATTTGGAAGACAAGATCGCTGAGCTCGGCGAGGGCTCGCTGAGCGGCACGACGGCGATCGGCCACACGCGCTGGGCCACCCACGGCCGTCCGACGGATGAGAATGCGCACCCGCATCTGTCGTTCGACGGCCGTGCGGCGATCGTCCACAACGGCATCATCGAGAATTTCGCGCCGCTGCGCGATGAGCTCGAGCGCGAGGGCATCGAGCTGGTCTCCGACACGGACTCCGAGGTCGCGGCGCACCTCGTCGCACGTGCCTACAACGGTGTGGATGACGGTTCCACCAAGGGCGATTTCGAAGCATCGGCGCTCAAGGTCCTGAACCGCCTCGAGGGCGCATTCACCTTGCTGTTCACCCATGCTGACCACCCAGAGAAGATCATCGCTGCGCGCCGATCCACCCCGCTGATGGTGGGCGTCGGCGAGGGCGAGATGTTCCTCGGTTCCGATGTCGCTGCGTTCATCGAGTACACGAAGGACGCGGTTGAGCTGGAATCCGACTCGGTCGTGGTGATCACCGCCGACGAGTACAAGGTGCTCAATTTCGACGGCACCCCGGGCACCGGCAAGCCGTTCACCATCGACTGGGATCTCGAGGCGGCTGAGAAGGGCGGCTACGACTCCTTCATGATGAAGGAGATCTACGAGCAGCCGGCCGCTGTGCGCGACACGCTCGCCGGCCACTGGGACGGCCAGCGCATCGTGCTGGACGAGAACTCGATTTCCGAAGCAGAGCTGAAGGCTTTCGACCAGGTTTTCGTGGTCGCCTGCGGATCCGCCTACCACTCCGGCCTGGCGGCGAAGTACGCGATCGAGCACTGGGTGCGCATCCCGGTGCAGATCGAGGTGGCGTCCGAGTTCCGCTACCGCGACCCGGTGCTGGATGAGCGCACGCTGGTGCTGGCGATCTCCCAGTCGGGCGAGACCGCTGACACCCTCGAGGCAGTCCGCCACGCCAAGACGCAGGGCGCGAAGGTGCTCGCGGTGTGCAATACCAACGGCTCCCAGATTCCGCGTGAATCGGATGCGGTGCTCTACACCCACGCCGGCCCGGAGATCGGCGTGGCTTCCACGAAGGCATTTTTGGCGCAGGTGGCAGCGAACTACATCGTCGGCCTGGCGCTCGCGCAGGCAAAGGGCACGAAGTACCCGGATGAGATCGAAGCGATCTGGGATGAGCTGGAGGCTATCCCGGAGAAGATCGAGCAGGCGCTGGCCAACCACGAGGAGTGCGGAAATATCGCGGAGACCCTCGGCGCGGTGAAGACGATGCTCTTCCTGGGCCGTGGCGTGGGCTTCCCGATCGCGCTCGAGGGCGCGCTGAAGCTCAAGGAGCTGGCGTACATTCACGCTGAAGGCTTCGCCGCCGGCGAGCTCAAGCACGGCCCGATCGCACTGATCGAGGACGACCTGCCGGTCGTCGTGATCGTGCCGAGCCCGCGCGGCGTGTCCCAGCTGCACTCCAAGATCGTCTCCAATATCCAGGAGATCCGCGCCCGCGGCGCAAAGACGATCGTCATCGCGGAAGAAGGCGACACCGCAGTGGAGCCGTACGCAAACTGGCTGCTGCGCATCCCGCAGTCGCCGACGATCATGCAGCCGCTTCTGGCTACGGTCCCGCTGCAGTTCCTGGCCGCGTTCATCGCGGAGCAGAGCGGCAACGAGGACATCGACAAGCCGCGCAACCTGGCCAAGTCGGTCACCGTCGAATAAACCAGCCCCCACAGCACAACTCCGCACAACCAGAACAGGTAGCCACGTCCCGGAATGCTGCACGCCGTCCAGTTCGCGTTCGTTGATTCGATCAACTTGCTGTTGATCGGCGTGATCGTCGCTGTCGGCGTGATGGTGCCCCGGGGCAGCCGCAGGTACGCGAAGACCACGGCGTTGCTGATTGCAGGCGACTGGTGCGGCGTGGCCGCGCTGGCCTTCCTCATGCTCGTCGTCTTCGACGGGCTGGGGGATGTGGTCCAGCGCTTTGTCGAAGGGCCGATTTTCGGCATTCTGCTCATCGCCACCGGCATTCTCACTGGCCTGCTCGCGCTTCGCGGCGGGGATAATTCAGGCCTGGTCAACCGCATTTTGGAGCCGCTGAAGACACCGTCGGCGAAGACTGTCGTGGTCGGTTTCGTGCTCGGCCTGATCCAGTCCGCGACATCGGTGCCGTTCTACGGTGGACTGGCTGTGCTGTCGGCGGCCGGGGTGGATGTGGCGGTGCGCTATGCCTTCCTCGTGCTCTACGCCACGATCGCGCTCAGCTTGCCCACGCTGTGCGCGCTCGCTGTCGGGTGGGTGCGCCGCGCGCCTCAGAGCCCGGCAGGCCGCGCATTCGCCGTCGCGCGCGAGAACTCGGAGAAGGTCTCGCTCGGCGCTACGTGGGCGGTCGCGCTGCTGCTCGTCGTGTTGGGCACCATCCACATGGTCTAGCCCGCGCAGTGGCACAATATTTCCCATGAGTTCTTCTGTCGTGCGCGTTGATCTGGGCGCGATCGCGCACAACACGCGCCTCATCAAAGAGCAGCTGGGCAACGCGCGCTTGATGTGCGTGGTCAAGGCTGACGCCTACAATCACGGTGCGCAGCACGTCGTTCCCACCATGGATCAGGCGGGCGCAGACGCATTCGGGTTGGCCACATTCGATGAAGCGCGGCGCGTGCGCGAGCTCACCGACAAGCCTGTTCTCGCGTGGTTGTGGGAGCCGGGAGAGGAGATCCCTGAGGGGGTCGAGGTCGCCGTCCCTGGCATGGAGCACCTCGCGTGGCTTATTGAGCATCCCGTCGATACATCGGTGCACATCATGGTGGACACGGGCATGAACCGCTCGGGGCTCGACGAGGAAGACTGGGAGCGCGCGTTCGCTCAGGCGCGTAAAGCGGGGCTCAATATCGTGGGCGTGATGTCGCATCTCGCGTGCGCGGACGAGCCAGAACATCCGTACAACATGAAGCAGCACGCCGCGTTCGACCGCGCGATCGCGGCAGCCCGCAACGCGGGGTTCGCTGCCACGCGCAACCACCTCGCTAATTCGCCGGGCACTCTTACCAGAGCAGCATTCGCGTACGAGCAGGTCCGCGCGGGGGTCGCGTTGTACGGCCTCAACCCCGTCGCGGAAAAGAGCGCAACGCTTATCGACGCCGCCTTGCTCACCCCCGCCATGACCTGGTCCGCCCGCCTGACTGCTGTGAAGCGGATCAAGCAGGGTGAAGGCGCAAGTTACGGGCTGACATGGACTGCTCCGGCTGACGGCTGGACCGCCGTCGTCCCAGTGGGCTACGCAGACGGGCTGCCCCGCTCGTGGCAGGACGCGGTGGAAGTGACCATCGACGGTGTGCGCTACCCGCAAGTGGGGCGCGTGTGCATGGACCAGTTCATCATCTGGCTCGGGGATAACGAGCACAATGCGGCTGTCGGCGACGAGGCCGTCATCTTCGGCGACGGCGGCATGAGTGCTGCTGAACTAGCGGACCGCGCCGGGACGATTCACTATGAAGTGGTGTGCGCGCCGCATGGCAGGGTGCGCAGGGAATTTGTGGGCGCAGAAGACATCGAGAAGCGAAAGGGCGAGGGGCAATGAAACCGCCGTTCACGGAAAAAGGGACCGTCGAGTGCGACACAGCCGAGGACACGAAAGCGTTCGGTGAACGCCTCGGCGCGGCGCTGGAAGCCGGCGACGTTGTGATCTTGGACGGTCCGTTGGGGGCGGGGAAGACCACGCTCACCCAGGGAATCGCTCGGGGCATGGGGGTCAAAGGCCGGGTGACCAGCCCGACATTCATTATTGCGCGGGAGCATAAAGCGTCGATAAGCGGGCGCCCTGCGCTTGTCCATGTGGACGCGTACCGGCTGCTCGACAGCGTCGGCGGTACGGGCGCGGTGGACCCGCTGGGCGAGCTCGATGCCCTCGACCTGGACACGGAACTGACCGATTCTGTCGTCGTCGCGGAATGGGGCGGCGGGCTCGTCGAGCAGATCGCGTCGCGCTACCTGCTGGTGGAGCTCGACCGCGAGACGCGCGCAAATGAGGACCCCGAATCGCAGGGTCGCATCATCTCGTGGACACCTTCCGAGTAGGGTTGTGGCCATGCTTAAGCTCACAGGTGCCCAAAAAGGCTGGTTCGCAATCGTCATCGCACTGTGGATCATGGCGCTCGCCGCGATGATCTTCGTTCTGCCGAAGCTGAGCACGGGTTCGGCGACTTCGGCCGCTGCTGCCCAGGACGGGTCTGCCACCGGTTCCCTCGCCGAGACGCTGCAGGCCATGGAGCCTACGAACAGCAACGAAGTCGTCGCAGAGATGATCGATCTGCGCCGCGTGTACGGCGAAGAGATCACCGCATTCGCTCCGGTGTGCTCCGATGAGCCGCAGGAGCTTATCGACGCCAAGCTCGAGGCAGCCGGCGAGCATGCCGATAAGGTCACCTTTGAAAACGGCGAGAACTACATGATGGTTACGAAGGACCCGCAGGTGGGCGTCTCCATCGTCGATGCGATTCCGTCCGACGTGCTGGATCTGTGCAACGGGAACTACTTCGACCAGTTCTTCAGCACTGACCAGGGCTACCCGGTGCACTGGGACAACGAGAACAACATCTGGCGCTTCGGCTTCCGCGCTGGATAGAAGGGCCTGACGTGTCAGGAATGCTCGTCTTAGCTATAGACACTGCCACCACCGACCTCGTGGCCGGCCTGGTGGAGGTGCGCGACGGGCAGCAGCCGCAATCAGCCGCGGCGTTGGCTGAGCGGGTGGTGGCGACGCGCTCGCACAATGAGCTGCTCGTTCCCACCGTGGTGGAGCTGCTCGCTGAGGCCGGCCGTGAGTTTTCCGACCTCGACGCAGTCGTCGTCGGCTGCGGCCCCGGCCCCTTCACCGGCTTGCGTGTCGGTATGGCCACCGCCTCCGCAATCGGCCAAGCCCTCGGCATTCCCGTCCACGGCGTGTGCACCCACGACGCGGTGGCCCAACTGATTCACGCTGATGGGGCAGCGACATCCTGCCTTGTCGTCACCGATGCACGTCGCCGCGAAGTGTATTGGGCGCACTACCGCGACGGTGCACGCATTGCCGGGCCGGATGTCGTGGCACCTGCGGAGCTTCGCATCGACGATGCAGACGCAGTCGACGTGTTGAGCGTGCCGGAAAACCTCCGCGAACAGGTCCTTACCGCCGATATTCACGCCGATGACATCACCTACGTCGCACCACGCCCGACAGGCCTGGTCGCCGTGGCCGATCTGTCAGGTGAGCCTGAGCCGCTCGTTCCTCTTTACTTGCGTCGACCTGATGCGAAAGTACCGGCGCCGACACCGAAATCCCCGGCGATTCCCGACGTTGCGGGCCTTAACGGTTCACCGGTGGGCACCGGTGCGGACAGCACGAAGGGGGAGTAGATGGAACTGCGCGAGCTGACCGTTGCCGATGCAGCTGCGACCGCAGCGATCGAAGCAGATGTCTTCGCGGGCGAAACCCCCTGGTCGCGCGATGTATTTGCCGTGCAATTCGCTCACCCGTACACCTTCTATGTCGGCGCGTTCGAGGACGGCGGCGGGGATGACAGTGAGCTCATCGGTTACGCCGGGCTCGCCAAGCTCGGTCCGCCGGAAGACCCGGAATTCGAGGTGCACACGATCGCCGTGGCGCGAGAACACCAGGGCCGCGGCATCGGCCGGGTGCTCATGGACCAGCTCGTCAACGCCGCGGACATGTATGACGGCCAGATGTTCCTCGAAGTGCGCACGGACAACACCGCCGCGCTCGCGTTGTACGCAAGCTACGGTTTCACTCAGATCGGCGTGCGCAAAGGCTATTACCAGCCCACCGGCGCGGACGCGTACACGATGATGCGGCCGAGCATTAGCGAGCGCGGCGGGAACGAAAACACCGGCGGCAGCAACGGGCCGATTGAAAGGAGCACATCATGATCGTCTTAGGGATCGAATCCTCCTGCGACGAGACGGGCGTGGGCATCATTGAGCTGTCGCCCGACGGCGCCATGGAGATCCGTGCCGACATCGTCGCTTCCTCCATGGAACAGCACGCGCGCTTCGGTGGTGTCGTCCCGGAGATCGCGTCCCGCGCCCACCTCGAGGCTATGCCGCAGGTGATGGAGAAAACACTGGCGGAAGCGGGCGTCGATAAGCCTGATGCTGTCGCGGCAACTGTCGGTCCGGGCCTGGCGGGCGCGTTGCTCGTCGGCGCGTCGGCCGCGAAAGCGTACGCCGCGGCGTGGGGCGTGCCGTTCTACGGCGTCAACCACTTAGGAGGCCATGTCGCCGTGGCCAACCTCGACAGGGGAGAGGAACTTCCGCACTCGATCGCGTTGCTCGTCTCTGGCGGCCACACGCAGATCCTCGAGGTCGATGCCGTGGGGCGCCCGATGAAGGAATTGGGCAGCACGCTTGACGACGCTGCCGGCGAGGCCTACGACAAAGTCTCCCGCCTCTTGGGGCTCGGCTACCCCGGCGGCCCGGTGATTGACCGGCTGGCGAAGCAGGGCGACCCGAATGCCATCCGCTTTCCCCGCGGCTTGTCCCGGGCAGAAGACATGCGCGGCGAGCACCGCTACGACTTCTCCTTCTCCGGACTGAAGACCGCGGTGGCCCGCTACGTCGAAGCGGCAGAACGCAACGGCGAGGTGATCAGCGTCGAAGACGTCTGTGCGTCCTTCCAGGAAGCAGTCGTGGACGTCCTCACCACTAAGGCGGTCATGGCCTGCGAGGACACCGGCGCACAAACGCTGCTGCTCGGAGGTGGGGTGGCCGCGAACTCGCGTCTACGCGAACTCGCGGAGCAGCGCTGCGCTGATAAAGGCATTGAGTTGCGCGTCCCGCGCTTCGCTCTGTGCACCGACAACGGAGTCATGATCGCCGCGCTGGCCGCCCAATTGATTCACGAGGGTGCGCAACCATCAGGCCTGGACACCGCCACGGACACCTCGCTGGAGGTGGAGACCCCGCTCGCGGGGGCAGGGGCCAGCTTCGGTGCCGAGCTAACCGGTCAATAACCACGTACGCTTAGGGTCGTTGCCTTTACCGACCACGCACCAAAGGATGAGAGTATGGCGATCCACAGCGACAACGAGAAATTCGGGCTGCTCGTCAATCCCGACCTGACCTTCCACCGCATCGTCTTTGATATCGACAGCGCGAATCAGTTTCTTGGGCCGGTCGTCCAGGAGAGTGTGAAGGTGGCTTTCGAACAGGACGGTCCGACCTACGACGCGTACTTCTCGCCCGAGGCGAAGGAGAAGAGCGCAGACCCGAACCCGGTCGCGTCGATGGCGCGCAACACCGCGGCCACCGATAACCCCGCGTTCCTGCAGGACCCGTCCACTGCCATCTCCGGCCCGGTGATCTTCACCGGCCGCGAGGGCAAGAGCATCGACGATGAAGTCGTCGAGGGGATTAAGAACACCATCCGCGCTGTGCGCAACTACCGCCAGGACAACGAAGAGGAATACCAGCTCTGGCGCAATGCGGTGCTGAACCTGGGCACCCCGCAGGTTTAAAACAGTGCTGTTCATGCAGCAATAACAGCGATGATCACACAAGGCTGGGCGTTAATGCCCGGCCTTGTTGTCGTCTAGCACTCACGTAGGTAGAGTGCTAATCAGGTTTTGGGCACAGTTTGTTCACCCGCGACGACGGCTGCGCATCGCGAAACCTCGGCAAAGAAGAACAACTTTCAAGAAAGGTTTTCACCGTGGCAAACGTCAACATCAAGCCCCTCGAGGACAAGATCCTCGTCCAGATCGTCGAGGCTGAAACCACCACCGCCTCCGGCCTGGTCATCCCGGACTCCGCACAGGAGAAGCCGCAGGAAGCGACCGTCATCGCTGTCGGCCCGGGCCGCTGGGACGATGAGGGCGAGCACCGCATTCCGGTCGACGTCAAGGAAGGCGACACCGTCATCTTCTCCAAGTACGGCGGCACGGAGCTCAAGTACGGCGACCAGGAGTACCTGCTTCTGTCCGCTCGTGACCTGCTGGCCGTCGTCGAGAAGTAAAGAAGGGGGAACTGACTCCCAATGGCAAAACTGATTGCATTTGATCAGGAGGCCCGCGAGGGCATCCAGCGCGGCGTTGGCGTTCTCGCCGATTCCGTGCGCGTCACGCTCGGCCCGCGCGGCCGCAACGTGGTGCTGGACAAGGCCTTCGGCGGCCCGACCGTCACCAACGACGGTGTGACCATCGCCCGCGACATCGATCTCGAGGACCCCTTCGAGAACCTCGGTGCGCAGCTGGTCAAGTCCGTCGCGGTCAAGACCAACGACATCGCAGGCGACGGCACCACCACCGCGACGCTGCTCGCGCAGGCGCTTATCGACGAAGGACTGCGCAACGTCGCAGCCGGTGCCAACCCCATCGAGCTGAATAAGGGCATTTCCGCCGCAGCCGAGAAAACCGTCGAGGAGCTCAAGGCTCGCGCCACCGACGTGTCCTCCTCCGAGGAGATCGCCAATGTGGCCACGGTTTCCTCCCGCGATGAGGTCGTCGGCGAGATGGTCTCCGGCGCTATGGACAAGGTGGGCAAGGACGGTGTCCTCACCGTCGAGGAATCCCAGTCCATCGACTCCTTCGTGGATGTCACCGAAGGTATCTCCTTTGAGAAGGGCTTCCTGTCGCCCTACTTCATGACTGACCCGGAGGCCGGCCAGGCAGTGCTCGAAGAGCCGCTGATCCTGCTGGTGCGCAACAAGATCTCCTCTCTGCCGGAATTCCTTCCGCTGCTGGAGAAGGCAGTGGGCACCTCCCGTCCGCTGCTGATCATCGCCGAGGATATCGAGGGCGAGCCGCTGCAGACCCTCGTGGTCAACACCATCCGTGGTGCCCTGAAGG
Organism: Corynebacterium sp. p3-SID1194; assembly: GCF_025144155.1. Lineage (NCBI taxonomy): Bacteria > Bacillati > Actinomycetota > Actinomycetes > Mycobacteriales > Corynebacteriaceae > Corynebacterium > Corynebacterium sp. p3-SID1194. The sequence continues at coordinate 25,041 of NZ_JALXWY010000002.1, read as the reverse complement.
TCGCTGCCGTGAAGTCCCCGTACTTCGGCGAGCGCCGCAAGGCCTTCATGGACGACCTTGCAGTGGTGACCAACGCGACGGTCATCGACCCGGAGGTCGGCGTCAACCTCAAGGACGCTGAGCTGGACGTGCTGGGCAGCGCCCGCCGCGTCACGGTGACCAAGGATGACACCGTCATCGTCGACGGCGCCGGCTCCGCTGAGGCAGTGGAGAACCGCCGCCAGCAGATCCGCCGCGAGATCGAGAACACCGACTCCACCTGGGACAAGGAGAAGGCCGAAGAACGCCTGGCCAAGCTGTCCGGCGGTGTCGCCGTCATCCGCGTCGGTGCCCCGACCGAGACCGAGGTCAACGAGCGCAAGCTCCGCGTCGAAGATGCCATCAACGCTGCCCGTGCGGCTGCGCAGGAAGGCATCATCGCCGGCGGTGGCTCCGCTCTGGTGCAGATCTCGAAGCAGCTCGAGACCTACGCCGAGGAATTCGACGGCGAGCAGAAGGTCGGCGTGCTGGCAGTCGCCCGCGCACTGACCAAGCCCGCTTTCTGGATTGCGGAAAACGCCGGCCTCGACGGCTCTGTCGTGGTGTCCAAGATCGCCGATCTGCCGAACGGTGAAGGCTTCAACGCCGCCACCCTCGAGTACGGCAACCTCATCGAGCAAGGCATCATCGACCCGGTGAAGGTCACGCATTCCGCAGTGGTCAACGCCGCATCCGTCGCCCGCATGGTCCTCACCACTGAGGCATCCGTTGTGGATAAGCCGGAAGAGGACGACGAGGAGCACGGCCACAGCCACTAGCTCTTTGTCGCCTCACCGAGGCGCAGCGCGATAGAAGAAACGCCCCGCCTCCCACACCACCTGGAACAGTCTCCAGTTCGGAACAGTTTCCAGAAGGGTGTGGGAGGCGGGGTCTTTTCTATTCGGGCAGCCAGCCCAGAGTTTTAGACGGCGGCGACCTTCGTCTTCGCGCGACGGTTGGTGGTGCCGCGAAGTGCAGCCTGGCGCTCGGACTCGCTCATACCGCCCCAGATGCCGTACGGCTCAGCAACGGCGAGAGCATGCTCACGGCACTGCTCCAGGACAGGGCAACCGAAGCAGATCGCCTTAGCGCGGTTCTCGCGGTTGGTGCGGGCGCGGCCGCGCTCCCCGTCCGGGTGGTAGAAAACATCGGAAGCCTCGCCGCGGCAAGCTCCGTGGAGCTGCCAATCCCAGAAGTCGGCGTTCGGTCCCGGCAGCTGCTGCGGCATGGACATCGTGGGCATTGAGTGAAAATCTCCTCAGACTGGTGAACTTCGAACAACCGCTTCTTGCGCGCCGGCGCAGCTGGGTGAGCCGTTTTAAAAGCCGGGGCGCTGTGAAGCACGAGATAGGAGTGTGCAGGGGGCGGGTAAACAACTGGTTTCTGCCAGGTGTCCCACAGTTTGAACTAAGGGATTTCGCGGGTGCAGCATCGCTGTGAACTGTGGGAACCGCCACAGGTTAAAGGTCGGTGAATTATAGGTGACCGTCCGCGCGTCGTCTCACGACAGATCATGAGTCACAGACGTCCCAAAAATATAGACATCTGGGGGTGGGTATTGGATGCGGTGCGGTGACGGTGTGGGATCGGTGGAGGGCGTGGCCGACGCATTTATGCTGTACATCGTCGAGGACGTACTATGGACTCGCCCAAATACCGGTGATCTGGCGTAGTCTGCACTAGATTCTTCCCGAAAGGGATTCACTGGCAGGTGTTCCCCGGGACTGCGCGGGAGCGCACGGGGAAATGAAAGGACCGCCAAGGTGAAGGACGAGGACCCGCGAAGGAGAGACGTGGCCGCACACGATGCCGACGACCGCCTCGCCTCCCTCGTCCCCCTGGCGCAGGACGGCGATCAGCGCGCACTGAAAGAGATCATCAAGATCGTGCACCCGACGGTGCTGCGGTATGCCCGCGCCCGCATTAGCGGCGGTCGCACCCCCACGGCGGAAGACGTGGCGCAGGAAATCTGCCTCGCGGTGGCAACCTCCGTGCACAAATACCAAGACACGGGCAAGCCGTTCATGGCATTCGTGTACGGCATCGCGTTCAACAAGGTCACCGATGCTCACCGCGCCCTATCCCGCGATAAATCCAGCCCCACCGATGACGTTCCTGACCAGGAATTTCTCGGCAGTACCCCCGAAGATGCAGCCATGGTCGAGGTAGGAAGTAACAGAGTGCGCGCATTGCTCGATCTGCTTAGTGAGAAGGCAAGGGAGATTGTGGTTCTCCGCATTTTCGTCGGGCTCTCCGCCGAAGAGACAGCAGAGATCACCGGCAGTACCGCGGGAGCGGTGCGCGTCGCCCAGCACCGTGCGCTAGCCACGATGCGAAAAGCCGTCGAACAAGAACAACAACAAGAAGAACGAATACCGCGAAAGAGCCGGCACGAACAGCCAAGGTGAAGCGGAGCGGGAAGAAGCGAGGAGGGTAGCCATGGAACCGAAATTCACTAGCCGCGGGGGACACCGCAACGCCGGCGACGCCGATTACACGGCGAACATGGATGAGCTGTCGGCCAGTGATGCATTCTTGACGGATCTGTCGCGCGGTGTGGATCCTGCAGGTGGATCCGATGAATTGGCTGCCCTGCTGCTTGGGCTGCGCGACGAGGTGGAGGCGCCGATGCCGGCGGCTCCGGACCCGGCGGACTTCCCGGAGTTGTTCGGGGAGGACTTTGGCGGCAATACTGTCTCCACGAGCGAGGCTGTGACGGAGGAGAACCCGGCAGTGGTGTCCCTCGACCAGCGTCGTGCGAAGCGGGGCCGCCACTCGCATGCTGCGGCCACGACCGGCAAAGGGAAGAGCTTCCGCACCAACCCGTGGCTCGCTGGCCTCGCCGGCGCTGCCGCAGCGACCGTCATGGTTGCAGGTACCGGCGCGGCGCTCTACCACTCGTCACCAGGGTCGGCACTGTGGGGCCCGTCTGAGTCGATCTTCGGTGAGCGCACCAATTCGGTGGAATTCGCCAGCGCCCTCGACGAGATCGACAGCAAGACGGAATCCGGCGATATTGCCGGGGCCCGTCTGCTTATTGATGAATTGAGGAACTCCCTCGACCAGGATCGTACGGAGCGCGCAAAGCAGGCCGAGGATGACGGCGAAGCGCAGGTCGTGAAGGCACCGTCAACGGTGACGGTCACCCATGACCCGAAACCGGAGGAGAAGCCGGAGCCGGCCAAGGAGGCGAAACCGGCGACGGTCACGGTCACTCCGGAGCCCGTTACTCAAACGGTGACGGTCACTGAGACTGCGCCGTCGTCAGGCGGGAACGGGGGCGAGACGTCGTCAAGCGCGCGCTCCACGTCGACAACCCCGACGATCCCGACGACGACGAAGCGGCTCGGTGCCCCGCAGCAAGCGGAGCAGTCCTCCCGGTAGTTTCGGTTTCGGCTAGCGCTCGTCGAGTCCGTCGAGGTAGCCCAACGCGTAATCCCACGGCACGTACGCGCGCGGATTCGGCTCCGCGCTGGGCTCGTGCACGGGCGGCAACTCGCCCTGCAAGCTGGCAATCATGTTCGTGATCATGATGTCCCAGTCGTAATAATGGACTTCCTCGCAGTCCTCGCACAGGAAGTGGATGCCGAGGATTCCGCGGGGCTCGAGCACGAGCTTGAACTCGCGGGTCTGCGCAAGATCGCGCAGGACCGCCTGGCGCTCTTCCGGGCTGAGCGGCTCCACGACTTCGTCATCCTCGATGAAGGATGCGGGATCGTTGGGATCGTCTGCGAACGGGTCGCGCGGCATCATGGAGTCAAAATTCACGTCTCCAACCTTATGGCCCGGCGGCGGAGAAGTTCAATTTTCGTGCGGTTTTCTTTGCCCGCCCCTGACCCGGCACCCGATTTGCGCGACGCACTATGCTGACAGGGGTACAGGCAGCGGCGTGCGCAACGGCGCCGTAGGCACGTCCCGCGCAGCGGAGAAAGGGAGCGAGTGATCATGTCCAACGAGCGAATCCATACTGGCGGAGACGATCCGAACAAGGTCGCATTCCGCGGCCTGACCTTCGACGACGTGCTGCTTCTGCCAGCTGAGTCGCACATCGTGCCGAGCGAAGTGGATACCTCGACTCAGTTCAGTCGCAATATCAAGCTAGGCATTCCGATCGCGTCGGCCGCAATGGACACGGTCACCGAATCCCGCATGGCCATCGCCATGGCGCGCCAGGGCGGCATCGGCGTGCTGCACCGCAACCTTTCCGCGCAGGACCAGGCCGAGCAGGTGGACGTGGTGAAGCGCTCGGAGTCGGGCATGGTCACCGATCCCGTCACGGCATCTCCGGACATGACGCTTAACGACGTTGACGCGCTCTGCGCCCGCTTCCGCATTTCCGGCCTGCCTGTTGTGGACGAAAATGGTGTGCTCACCGGCATCATCACCAACCGTGACATGCGCTTCGAGCGGGACTTCAACCGTCCCGTCTCCGAGGTCATGACCCCGATGCCGCTGGTCGTGGCTGGCGACGGCGTGTCCAAGGAAGAGGCGCTGAACCTGCTGTCCTCCAACAAGGTGGAGAAGCTCCCCATCGTCGACGACGCCGGCAAGCTCACCGGCCTGATCACCGTCAAGGACTTCGTGAAGACGGAGCAGTTCCCGAACGCTTCCAAGGATGCAGAGGGTCGTCTGCTGGTTGCCGCCGGTATTGGTACCGGCGAGGATTCCTACGACCGCGCCGGCCTGCTGGTTGAAGCTGGCGTCGATGCACTGATCGTCGACTCCGCTCACGCCCACAACAACCGCGTGCTCGAGATGGTCAACCGAGTCCAGCGCGACTTCGGCGACCGCATCGATGTCATCGGCGGCAACCTGGCCACCCGCGAGGCAGCACAGGCCATGGTCGATGCCGGCGCCGACGGCATCAAGGTCGGCATCGGCCCGGGCTCCATCTGCACCACCCGCGTCGTTGCCGGTGTCGGCGCCCCGCAGATCACCGCGATCCTCGAAGCCTCTGTTCCCGCCCACAAGGCCGGCATCCCGGTCATCGCCGACGGTGGGATGCAGCACTCCGGCGACGTCGCCAAGGCTCTCGCCGCTGGAGCGTCCTCCGTCATGCTCGGCTCCATGCTCGCCGGCACCGCTGAGGCTCCCGGCGACATCGTCGTGGTCGGCGGCAAGCAGTACAAGCGCTACCGCGGCATGGGCTCCATGGGCGCGATGCAGGGCCGCGGCCTGACAGGGGAGAAGCGCTCCTTCTCCAAGGACCGCTACTTCCAGGCCGACGTCACCAGCGAAGACAAGCTTGTGCCGGAGGGCATCGAAGGCCGCGTGCCGTACCGCGGCGAGATCGACTCCATCACCCACCAGATCGTCGGCGGACTCCGCGCGGCAATGGGCTACACCGGCTCCGGTTCGGTCGAGGAACTGCAGACGAAGCAGTTCGTCCAGATCACTACCGCCGGCCTGCGCGAGTCCCACCCGCACGACATCACCCAGACCGTCGAGGCGCCGAACTACCGCGCTTAGATAGCGTTTTCGCTCACGTTTCCCACGTAGACAAAGAAGGAAGACACCATGCGTGATTACGTCGAGATCGGCATCGGCCGCGAAGCCCGCCGCGCGTACAACCTGCGGGATATCAGCATCGTTCCTGCCCGCCGCACACGTTCTTCGAAGGACGTGGACCTGAGTTGGAATATCGACGCCTACACGTTCGACATTCCCTTCGCTTCCCACCCGACGGACGCTCTGGCGAGCCCCGAGTTCGTCATCGAAATGGGTAACCAGGGCGGGCTCGGCGTGATTAACGCCGAAGGTCTCTGGGGCCGCCACGCCGACCTCGACGGCGCGATTGCGAAGGTGATCAAAGCGTCGCTCGAAGCCGATCACGTCGATCCGGAGTCGACTGCCGCTGAAGACAGCGCAGTGAAGACGCTCCAGGAGCTCCACGCGGCCCCGCTCGACCACGACTTGCTCTCCGAGCGCATCGCCCAGGTCCGCGACTCCGGCGTCACCGTCGCGGTCCGTGTGAGCCCGCAGCACGCCCACGAACTCGCACCCGTCGTGGTCAAAGCTGGCGCAGAGATCCTGTTCATCCAGGGCGAGATCATCTCCGCCGAGCACGTCCAGGAGGGCGGCGAACCCCTTAACCTCAAGGAGTTCATCGGCTCCCTCGACGTTCCTGTGATCGCTGGCGGCGTGGCCGACTACACGACCGCGCTGCACCTGATGCGCTCCGGTGCCGCCGGCATCATAGTGGGCCAGGGCGCGACGACGTCGGATGCCGCGCTCGGCATCGGCACCCACATGGCGACCCAGATCGCCGATGCCGCTGCCGCCCGCCGCGAGTACCTCGACGAGACCGAAGGCCGTTACGTGCACATCATCGCCGACGGCGGAATCGTGACCAGTGGCGATATTGCTCGCGCAGTCGCCTGTGGCGCCGACGCCGTCATGCTCGGCACGCCCCTCGCCGCTGCGTCCGAGGCGGCCGCAGGCGGCTACTACTGGCAATCGCAGGCAGCACACCCGCGCTTCCCGCGCGGTGTCATCGCTCGTGTCGACGGCGGTTTCAGCTTCGGCTGGGGCCTCGACGACCCGGGTGCTGCCGAGGACGTCCTGGAACAGCTCCGCACCGGTAGCCCGAGTCTGGAAACGATTCTGCACGGCCCGAGCACCAGCACGTGGGGCGGCCACAACCTCGCCGGTGGCCTGCGTCGCGTGATGGCCAAGTGCGGCTACACCGATATCAAGAGCTTCCAAAAGGTCGACATCACTCTCACCAGCTAGCTGCGCACTTTCGCAGCCGACAACGCCCGGTGGATCTTCAATGATCCCCCGGGCGTTTTTCATGTCTACGGGGTGAGTCGCATGTCACGGCCGAGTCATCTTGACTCTCCTGTAAGTCCGACTAAAGTTTATCCAGAATAAAAAGTACGTCTAGGCGTAACTTGTGGAACAGCCTTGGCGAATGCATTTTCAGGAAAGGAAAACTCAATGGTTCGGTCGGAAAAGCGGGAGTCACGATCAGCACTGTTCGTGGCAGCAGCCGCGATGATGGCGATGATTCTCGCGGCGGCGCTCGCAGCGTGCGCGCCGGAGGAGGATCGTGCAGACGGCGGAAAGCCGAAAGTGCTGACCACTTTCACTGTGATCCAGGACATCGCCCAGAATGTCGCGGGGGAGCACTTGACTGTGGAGTCTTTGACGAAGCCGGGGGCGGAGATCCACGGCTACGAGCCCACGCCGGCTGATATCCGCCGCGCATCTGATGCCGACCTCATTCTGGATAACGGCCTGAACCTGGAGAACTGGTTCGCGCAATTCGTCGAGGACGTCGACGCGCCCCACGTCACCGTCAGCGACGGCGTGGACCCGATCGACATCACCGAGGACGAGGGCGCGGGCAAACCGAACCCGCACGCGTGGATGAGCCCGGTTGAGGTGGAGAAGTACGTGGACAATATGGTCACCGCCTTCAGCGAACTCGATCCGGACCATGCTGAGGACTTCAAGCAGAACGGCGAGCAGTACAAAAAGGAGCTGCAAGAGGTCCAGGACGGCATGGTCACTGAGTTGGCGAACCTGCCTGAGCAGCATCGCGCACTGGTGACGTGCGAGGGCGCATTCTCCTACATGGCACGCGACGCTGGTCTGGAGGAACGGTTCATTTGGGCCGTGAACTCCGAGAATGAGGCAACCCCACAGCAGATCACCCGTGCCATCGAATTCGTCAAGGAGAACGACGTGCCGGCCGTATTCTGCGAGTCCACGGTCTCGGACGCACCGATGCAGCAGGTAGTTGACGCAACCGATGCCACCTTCGGCGGCACTCTGTACGTCGACTCCCTTTCGGAAAAAGACGGTCCGGTTCCGACCTACCTCGACTTGATCAAGCACGACGCCGACGTAATCACGCAGGCGTTGACGGATAAGAAGTAGGTGCCACGGTGCAACAGGAAGCGTCATCACCCGTGGCGGCCGTTTCGTCGAATGCGACTCCCGCGATATCCGTGCACGATGTCACCGTTCACTATGGGAGCGTGCTCGCGCTCGACGGTGCATCCCTCGAGATTGCGCCGGGACGCGTGTGCGGACTCGTCGGAATGAATGGATCCGGGAAATCTACGCTATTCAAAACGATCATGGGGAAGATCCGGCCGGATACCGGGACCGTCGCCGTCAACGGAGACGACCCCGCGGTTGCCCGCCGCACCGGTGTGCTCGGGTACGTGCCTCAGCGCGAGGCAGTGGACTGGGATTTCCCGGTCAGCGTGCGGGAGGTGGTCATGATGGGCCGCTACGGACAACTCGGTTTCACGCGCCGGCCCCGCCGGGCTGATATCGAAGCCGTCGACCATGCACTCGAGCGTGTGGAGCTCACGGACTATGCCTCACGTCAGATCGGTCAGCTTTCCGGCGGCCAGCGGAAACGCGCCTTTGTTGCCCGGTGCATTGCCCAGGGGGCGAGGATCATGCTGCTGGACGAGCCTTTCGCGGGCGTCGATAAGCGCAGCGAAGCGACGATGACCCGGCTGTTCCGTGAGCTTGCAGACGGCGGTGCCACCGTCTTCGTGTCCACGCACGACCTCCCTGCGTTACCTGAGCTGGCTGATGAAGCGATGCTGCTCAACCGGCATGTGCTCATGCACGGCTCGCCCAAGGATGTCCTGCAACCCGATAATCTCGCCGCTGCCTTCGGGCTGGATGTGATGAAACGATGATCTCTTTTCTCGTCGACCCATTCGCCTACGACTTCATGGTCCGCGCGTTCGCCACGAGCCTGATTTCCTCCATCGTGTGCGCGGTGCTGTCGTGTTGGCTGGTCCTCGTCGGCTGGTCGCTGATGGGCGATGCCGTGTCCCACGCGGTGTTCCCCGGCGTGGTGCTGGCGTATATCGCGGGCATTCCCTTCGCTGTCGGGGCAGTGGTCTTCGGCTTCCTCGCCGTGGGATTGATCGGCGTCGTGCGTGATACGAGCCGGCTCAAAGAAGATGCTGCGATCGGAATTGTCTTCACGACGCTCTTCGCGTTCGGGCTCGTGCTCATCTCCGTCACGCCCTCGCAAACAGACCTCAACCACATCATCTTCGGCAACCTACTCGGCGTCTCCAAAGCTGATCTTGTGCAGATCCTCGTTTTGGGCGTGGCCACGCTGGCTGTGCTCGTGCTCAAGCGCCGCGATTTCACGCTTTTCGCTTTTGATCCCGTGCATGCTCACGCGATTGGTCTGCGGCCGAAGCTGATTGGAGCAGTGTTGCTCGCTCTGCTCGCGCTCACCTGCGTGGTGGGGCTGCAAGCCGTCGGGGTGATCCTCGTGGTGGCGATGCTGATCATTCCGGGTGCGACCGCGCACCTTTTGACCGACAGTTTCGGCCGCATGCTGCTGATCGCTCCTGCGGTGGCCACCGTATGCTCCGTCGTGGGGCTGTACGCGAGCTACTACCTCGACGCTTCGCCTGGCGGACTCGTGGTCATGGCGCAGGGTATCGCATTTTTGCTGGTGTACCTGTTCAGCCCGAGCCAGGGGATCGTCACAGCGCGTGCGCGCCGGGGCGGAACGGCGCGACTAACTGGAGACGAACAGCGCGTCAGTAGCGGTGCGGCCGAGCGGAACTGAGTTCTTTGCCCCGTCCACCTTCACATCGAGCGACTCGGAAAACGGCGCGCCTTCTGTGACCGTGAGAACGGCGCCGACAACGATGCCGTTCTCCTCGAAATACTTCAGCAGGGTCGGGTCCGAATCGGAGATCCGCTCGACAGTGACCGTCGTCCCCGCTGCACCGGCGCCCGCTCCAGCATCCGTGAGGCGGCGCGCATCCAACGCGGGAACCGTACCGTCAGCGGCCGGGATCGGATCCCCGTGCGGGTCGCGGGTGGGGTGGCCGAGCAGCTTGTCCAGCCTGTCCACCAGGTAGTCAGAGACGGCGTGCTCCAAGTGCTCCGCTTCGTCATGCACTTCGTCCCACGTGTACCCGAGAGCCTCCACCAAGAACGTCTCGATGAGCCGGTGGCGCCGAATCATGTCTACTGCGTACCCGCGGCCCTTCTCGGTCAACTCCACCGAGCCGTACGGGGCGTGCACGATCAACTCCTGTGCGGCGAGCTTGCGCACAGCATCCGAGACCGACGACATCCGCAGCCCCGTCTGCTTCGAAATCAGGGTCGCCGTCACGGGTTCTGCCGACCATTCCGTGAGACTCCAGATGACCTTCAAATAGTTCTGGGTCGAGGTGGATAATTCGCTCACCGACATGCGTTCAACTCTACTTACCTTCCGGGACCACGCTTATCGACGCCGCCGTGAGCCCGCAATCCGCCCTGCACAGTTGCGACTGTTCAGTCTATTCAGGCCATGAGTTAGACTCTGAAACCGTGACTACCTCCGCGAACGCACCAGAGCAGACCCCGCCCGCAAACGCCCACCCGCGCCCCGTCCTCGTCGTGGACTTCGGCGCGCAATATGCGCAGCTCATCGCACGTCGTGTGCGTGAGGCACGCATCTATTCGGAGGTCGTGCCGCACACGATCACGGCCGCAGAACTCAAGGCTAAAGACCCGGTGGCGCTCGTGCTTTCGGGCGGCCCGTCGTCCGTGTACGAGGACGGCGCACCCCAGCTCGACCCGGAGATTTTCGAGCTCGGCCTGCCAACCTTCGGTATCTGCTACGGCTTCCAGGTGATGACGCAGGCGCTGGGCGGCACCGTGGCCAAGACCGGCTCCCGCGAGTACGGCCGCACCGCCATGGATGTCCGCGGCGGCGTCCTCCACGACGGCCTGGAGGCCAACCACCCGGTGTGGATGAGCCACGGCGATTCCGTGACCGAGGCTCCGGAGGGCTTCGACGTGACCGCCACCTCTGAGGGTGCGCCCGTCGCCGCTTTCGAGAACACCGACACGTGCATGGCCGGTGTCCAGTATCACCCGGAGGTCATGCACTCTCCGCACGGCCAGGAGGTGCTCACGCGCTTCCTCACCGAGATCGCCGGCCTTGAGCAGACCTGGACCGCGTCCAATATCGCAGAGCAGCTTATCGACGCCGTCTCTCAGCAGATCGGCCCCGATGGCCGCGCCATTTGCGCCCTGTCCGGCGGCGTTGATTCTGCCGTTGCGGCCGCACTGGTGCAGCGCGCCATCGGCGACCGCCTCACCTGTGTTTTCGTTGACCACGGCCTCCTGCGCCAGGGTGAGCGCGAGCAGGTCGAGACCGACTTCGTCGCCGCCACCGGCGCCAAGCTCGTCACCGTCGATGAGCGCGAGGCCTTCCTGAACAAGCTCGCCGGCGTCACCGAGCCGGAGGCCAAGCGCAAGGCCATCGGCGCTGAATTCATCCGCTCCTTCGAGCGCGCTGTCGCCGGTGTCCTCACCGAATCCGGCGATGACGCACCCGTCGACTTCCTCGTTCAGGGCACCTTGTACCCGGACGTCGTCGAATCCGGCGGCGGTGCCGGCACCGCGAATATCAAGAGCCACCACAACGTCGGCGGCCTGCCCGACGATGTCGAATTCGAACTCGTGGAGCCCCTTCGCCTCCTGTTCAAGGATGAAGTCCGCGCCGTCGGCCGCGAACTCGGCCTGCCCGAGGAAATCGTCAACCGCCAGCCCTTCCCGGGCCCCGGCCTGGGCATCCGCATCATCGGTGAAGTCAACGAGGAGCGCCTAGAAACCCTCCGCGCCGCCGACGCCATCGCCCGTGAGGAGCTGACCAAGGCCGGCCTCGACGACCAGATCTGGCAGTGCCCCGTCGTCCTGCTTGCCGACGTCCGCTCCGTCGGCGTCCAAGGCGACGGCCGCACCTACGGCCACCCGATCGTGCTGCGCCCCGTCGCCTCCGAAGACGCGATGACCGCCGATTGGGTCCGCATCCCTTACGAGGTCCTGGAAACCATCTCCACCCGCATCACCAATGAGGTCGAAGACGTCAACCGCGTCGTCCTGGACATCACGTCGAAGCCACCGGCCACTATCGAGTGGGAGTAGCGCCCCGGCCCCAGCTGGGCTCACGCATTGCGCCCAGCTGGGCAGCTCCGCTAGCCAGACCGGCCAATTCGGCCTATATTCAGCGCGTTTTCACTGTGCGTTTTCCACGACCCGGATATCGCCGATTTTCTGGCTCAGATTCAGCGTGAGAACTTGGCCATCGCCGTCCACTCGTTCGTGGGGGCAGTCGGTCTCGCCGATGCTTGTGTGGCATCTGACATCGACTGGGCTTCCTTCTGTCGGAAGGAGGACTTCAATCGACCCGACCATGCCATTCACATCGAGTGTCGCTGGCTCATCCAACGGCCAAAGCCCCGTGAGGTCTACCGTGATGCTGCCGAACGTGTTCTTCACAGGATGGATTGATTCTGGGTCCGTGATGAACTCTTCCTTCGGCCCGACCCACCCCGCTTCCCGAGCGCGGAACGTGATGGAAGTGCCCATCCCAAGGACAGTGATGATGGCCAAAGCAGTCACCATGTTCTTCCACATTCGCTCTGGATTCTCCGGCGGCTGTTCCCCGGTAGTGACTAGCGGTCGGCAGCGGTTCCGGTTCGGGGCTTGGTAGGCCCCAGCCTGGTAAGCACCCTGAGGTGTGTACGGCGAATGCTGCGGGTGCCCAGCCCCAACTCCCGTGGGGTGGCCGGGTCCAGCTGGAGTGTATGGATTGTGCGGTAGTTCAGGCTCAGCCGCCGGGTGATAGCCATGAGCATCGTGGCTGCCGGGTGCACCGTAAAACCCTTGCGCACCGTAGCCATTTTGAACACCGGGGTGGGGGCCTGCCGCCGGAGGCGGGGGCACAAGTAGCCCGGGTGGCGATTCGGGATAACGCTCGTGCAAGCGCTTCCAGCCGAGGTAGAAGATCAGTGCGGCCAGGGGGACTGTCAACCCGTAGGCTTCACCGAACTTGAAAATGGTGCTCGAAGAGAAGCAGGCCAGAAGGAGGATCATCGCCCACCCTAAGATGCGATCCTGCTCGTCTTCCGGGGTCAGAGGGAGTTTAGGTTTGACGATTACATCGATGGGGGCGGAGTGCCTACCTTTTTTGGGCATGAGCAGGATGCACAGGGCGTACAGCAAGAGGCCGATGCAACCGATGAAGAACAGGACGAGGAATGCGATTCTGATAAATGACGCATTCACCTGGTAACGCACTGCGATGCCTTGGCAGACACCAGCGAGTTGGCCGTCTTCATTGCGACCGGGAATGCGGGGTGGGCGTGTATCCCACATGTCCTTGAAAGAAGTGCCTGCGGTGCTCATGCGTTAGGTGTGCATTCTGTGCTGGTGCCCGTTTTATCCCTGGCGCTACCAAAGCGCCGGAGCCTGGAAACCCAGGTTTAGGCATACGGGTTGTTCTGCGGAGAGTACGGGTTGGCGTTGCCGCCCGGCTGGCCGTCATTGGTCTGCGGTTGCTGCTGCGCCTCCGGCTGCGGCTGAGCCTGCGGCTGCTGAGCCTGCGGTTGCTGCTGCGCCTCGGGCTGCTGCTGCACCTCGGGCTGTGGCTGAGCCTGAGCCTGCGCGTGGCCGCCACCTGCCGGCGGCTGGGGTTGGGGGTTGCCGGCGGAGGGCTGGGGCTGCTGTGGTCCTGGGGTGGTCGGTGGGATGCCGAGTCCCTGGGGTGGCACGGGGGTGCGGTTGTGGAGGAGCCACCACGCAACGAGTCCAAGAATGGGGCCGACGAGCGGGAGGACAATGAAGCCGTACCGGAAGCCCATGATGATGGAGGGGAAGGCGGACATGAGGAAGATGATGAGTGCGATGAGCAGGATCCAGCCGGTGCTCTGCTCCTTCTTCTCTGTTTCGGTCAGGTTGTTCTTGTCGCCGAGGACTGCGCTCAAGGGCGAGGAGGCGGTGTTGATGCGCGGCATGGTCAGCCAGCACAGGAGGTAGAGGAGGATACCACCGCCGCCGCCGAGTACTGTTAGCACGGCGAATGCGATGCGGACGATCGTGGGATCGATTTGGTAGCGCGCGCCGATTCCTTCGCAGACGCCTGCAAGCATGGCCTTGCCGCCGTTTTCTTTGGGGATGCGCGGAGGTCGAGTTTCCCACATGTTCTGAGGACTGCTTGTGGAGTTGGTCATATATCCAAGTATGCAGTTTCCTGGGTCACTTCGCTGGCACCGTCGACCGTTTTATAATGCGGGCCTGGTTGTTGGTCGCGCTCAGTCGGCGTAGGCGAGGCGTCGCGAGCCGTCGACGTGCGGGTAGAGCACCCATGCCGCGCCCGCGACGAGCAGGAATGTGAGCGCGACGCCCCACGCGGGCCACTGTGCGAGCGGGGCCAGCATCAGTGCGAGCCACCAGAGCATCAAGGGCACGAGCATGCTTATCGACGGCACCGTGCTCACCTTTTTCCTCACAGCGAAAGCCCGCATCTCCGCCCGGTAGGGGTGGAGAAGAGTGACCGCCACGGCAAGTACTGCGCATCCGATGGCGATCAGGACTTTCGGGCCGATGGCCAGCTGCGAGACCATGACAGCGATCGACCCGGCGACACCTGCGGTGCCTGTCGTCCGCACGAGTGCTGGCGTGGGAATCGGGGTGATGCGGCTGCGGACATCGTGGGCGTACATAGGAGTGGACGCTACCACACCGCTGCTGATAGAAAATGTGTTCGAAAGATTTAATTGACCTTGGTTCACTCGGGGAGCATAATCAACGTCCGTGAGTGGAACAAGTGTTCGTAAGGTGGCCCAGGAAGCGGGTGAGGTGCCGGTGTCGGCAGCCCCCGCTGGCCTTGCGCGCGCCGAACAGATCGCTGAGCTCCGCTCCAAGATGGCGCAGATCGGCGGGGATGTTCCTGGCGGCGGCACCTTAGCCGGATTCGGGGAAGGGGTCGTGGCCGGAGAGGATGTGCTGGCGCTCGGCGAGCAATTCCGCTTTGTCCTTCCTGGTGGAGGTTTGCCACGCCACGCAGTCACACATATGAGCGATACCCCGGCGCTGGTCGCAGAAATGCTGCTGAACGTGGTCGAGGCGGGCGGCCACGCTGGTGTGGTGGGGTGGCCGGAGCTGTCGTATGCCGGGATCGGCAGGAAGCACCTGGACAGAATCATCGCGGTCCCGGATCCGGGCGCGGACCCGCTGGGGATCGCGGCAGTGTTCACGGAGGGGCTGGACCTGGTCGTGTACCGCTCGCCGGTTCAGCTCGCCTTGTCGCCGGTGCGGTGTCGCCCGCTGCTGGGCAAACTTCGTAAGGGCCGCGCCGCGCTGATGATGGTCGGTGCGACTGTTCCGTCGCCGGCGCTCACTATCACGGGGGACATCCAGTCTTTCCGCGGTATTGGGCGCGGCACTGGCCGGATCACTGGCGTGGATATCCGGGTGCGCGCGCAATCGAAGAGCGTCCATCCGGCCTCGGCCACTGTCACCGTGGGTCAAGCGGCTGCGGAAACAGTTGCTGAGACAGCAGCCGAGACAGCCAGTCACCCCGTGCTGAAGGTGGTGCGGTAAGTGCGCGTCGCGGCGGTGTGGTTCCCGGATTGGCCGGTGCAGGCCGCGCGGCTGGAAGCGGATGATGAGCTGGAAGAACCACTGGCCATTGGCGCGCAGTACCGCATCAAGGTGGTCTCTCACCGCGCTCGCGCGCTGGGTGTGTGCCGCGGAATGAAGGTGCGTCATGCGCAATCGGTGTGCCCGGAGCTGACGGTCATCGATGACAACCCGGACCGCGATGGGCGCATGTTCACCGCGTTGGCTGCAGGCTTTGATGATGTCGCAGCATCGGTGGAGGTGCTGCGCCCAGGTCTCGTGGTGGTCGATATCGCGGCTGCGGGCGCATTCCACGGCAGTGAGGAAAAGGCGGTGGAGATGCTGCTTGACGCAGCTGCACGCCGCGGCATCGACGCTTTTGCCGGAGTGGCCGATGAGATCGCCACGGCAGTTGTGGCCGCACGATCGTCCGCGGTAGTACCGCCGGGCGGGTCGGGTGAATTCCTGGCCCGGCAACCTTTGAAAGTGCTGGTGGCGGAGTCCAGCCTGGGTGCGGATGTGGAGACGGTCAAGGCGCTGGGGCAGCTGGGTGTGACCACGCTGGGGGAGCTCGCCCAGTTGCCTTCGACGGCGGTGTCCACCCGCTTCGGCCGCGCGGGCATGGCCTGCCACCGTATTGCCCGTGCTGCGCCGGATCGGCGGGTCGCGCCGGAACTCCCGGTGGCGGACCTGAGCGTCGCCATCACGCCGGAGGACCCGATTGACCGGGTGGACGCGGCGGCGTTCGCTGCCCGTGCGCTGGCGGCGAGCCTGCACGAACGCTTGGCGGAAGCGGGGCAGAACTGTCTGCGCTTGAAGGTCAAAGCAGAGCTGGCTGACGGCACTGTGGTCGAGCGCATCTGGCGTACTCGTGAGGCGCTTACGGAGGAGGGCACCGCCGACCGTGTGCGCTGGCAGTTGGACGGGTGGTTGACCAGCGGGGGAGCGGGCACGATCACTGCGCTTGTCCTGGAACCGCTGGAGCTCGCCCAGCCTGATTCAGCAGGCCAGCTCTGGGGCAGGGGCGCGGGTGGCTCTGGTGCTGGTGAGGCGCGTCGCGTGGCGGAACGGGTGCAGTCGGCGCTGGGGATTGATGCGGTGCTTCAACCCCGGTTCGTCGGCGGGCGCGGTGTGGCGGAGCGCATCGCGTTGGTCCCGTTCGGGGAGCGCGACCCGGAGACGGCGGATGGTCAAGACCCGGCGGAGGCATCGTGGCCGGGAACTATCCCGCCACCGCTGCCAGCACGAATTGGCGGCGGTGTGGATCACCCAGCGGCGAAGATCACCATGATCGATGATTCCGCGCGTCCTGTCGGCGTCACGGCCGAAGCGTTGCTCAGTACGACGCCGTACGCGTTGAGCTGGGGCGGCAGCCACTACCTGATCACGGGGTGGGCAGGGCCGTGGCCGGTGGACGAAGGCTGGTGGGGTGAGCACCCGCACAAGGTCGCGCGGCTGCAGGTCGTCGGCGAGCGAGAAGACGGTGGCGCGCCGTTGGCGTGGTTGCTGCTGTGGTCGAAGCAGAACTGGAGGGTGGAAGCGATGTACAGCTAAGGGATCACAGGCGCTGCGCCGGCGTTATGCCCGCCCCGGTCAATCCCGCGCGATGTCGATGACGAGGCGGGTGGGGTTGTAGAGCGTCTGCACGGAATACGGCGTGGCCTTCTTCAGACCAATGACGATCTGGCTGCGGCCGGCAGAGGTGCCTGCGTTGAGGACCTCGACGACGGAGCCGGCACCGTCGGCGTGGTTGGCTTCGACATCGCCACGGCCGATGTCCTGCGGGTAGACGGTGCCGTCGATGTTGACGTTGAGAAATGCGCGGCCCTCCACCTGGAGTGGGGCACCTACGGTCTGTCGGACGGGGGAGGAGACATAGTCCACGAACCAGCCGGGTTCGCCGTCGCCGTCGAGGTTGATGATGACGCGGTCGTATTTGTCCTGGCGACTGACTTCCATGCCGGTCACGGCGAGTCGGCTCGGTGCGCTGGGGCGGGTGGTTTTCGGCGCGGAATTCGCCTCCGCCAGGTGGCCGTCCTTGGTCGCGACCAGCGCGTCGGAGTTCTGGTCGCCGCGAGGGCGTTCGCCGCGGCGTTCCTCGCGTTTATTCACGGTGCCGGCTTCGTTGAGGGTTTTGCCTGCCTGCAGTTCCTCTTCATTGTCGGGGAGGATGCCGGCGGTGTCGGCTGTCTCGGCGCCGGGGGCACTCCCGCCGGTTTGAGATGCTGCCCCGCACCCGGAAAGGGTCGCCAAAGCGAGCGCTGCGGCGGTCACGGCCGCGCCTGCGCGCGCAAAGCCCGGGGCGCCGAGATTCCGGCGACTCGGGGAGGCATTGAAATTGAACACGGGAACAGGGTATCGAGCACTGACCTAAACGCGAAATTTATTCATGTGCGACGGGGAATTGAGACGCAATAGTGACCGATTCGTTGTGGGGAGGAGCAGGGAGCGTCGATAAGCTACTTTGAGGCTGTTTTGAAAGATAGGCTACCCTTAGAAGCATGTCTGTCGACCGCCGAACATTGTGCTCTGATGTGGAAGTTGAGCCCCTGCCCGGCACTGCGAAACAAGCGGGCGTGTACGTACTCTTCGAGTATCCGGGCCCGTGGAGCCACGACATTTTGGACGGCGACACTTTCGGCGCGGAGTTGACCGCGAGGCTCAAGGCCAAGATGAAGGAAGCGGGCGCGTCGCTGCAGCTCATCCGCCATCCCACGCGCGAGGGGCGCGCGATCGACGACCATCATCTCTACATCGTGTTCTCTGATATTGGGGTCACGGAAGTCCTGCACGTCGACGGCCCGGAGGCGATCCTCGACCTCGATTTGTCGGGGCCTGGCAAAAACGGCGGGCAGACGCGCATCGCGCCGCTGCTGCTCGTGTGCACGCACGCGAAGCGCGACCGCTGCTGCGCCGTGAAGGGCCGCCCGCTGGTCAGCGAGTTGGAGCGTCGCTACCCGTTCAAGAAAACGGGCGATGTCGTGTGGGAGACCTCCCACGTCAAGGGGCATCGTTTCGCGCCCGCGCTGCTGCTCATGCCGTGGGGCTACAGCTTCGGCCGCATGAACCTCGAGGCGACGGAGGCGATGCTCGCCGCGGCGATGCGCGCGCAATATTTCGTGCCCGGTAACCGCGGCCGCGGGACCCTCACCCCGCCCGAGCAGGCCGCGGAAATCGCGGTCGCCGCGCACCTCCAGCGTGAAGGGGGCGAGGTCGCCTACGGCCAGCTGTCGGTCGATCACTCGGAAGTCGGCGAGAATACAGCGTCCATTTCGCTTCTCGACGCCTCCTCCGCCCGCACCTTCACCGTCTCCCTGCGCAAAGAAGAAGCCGCAGGAGTGGTGTCCTCCTGCGGCGATGAACCGAAGACCGGTTCGTACTGGGCTGTCAGCTCTGTCAGCGGCGCATGACCTTCCGTGACAGGTAGTTGCCCAGAAGCTGCGCCAGCTGAACGATCACCACGATGGTGATCACAGCCACCCAGGTGACCTCTGGCTGGTAGGCGCGGTAACCGTAGACGATCGCGAAGTCACCGAGACCGCCACCGCCGATGTAGCCCGCCATGGCGGACATGTCGATCACGGCGATGAAGATGAAGGTGAAGCCCAAGATCAGCGGGCCGAGCGCCTCCGGGATGATCACGGTGCGGATGATGCGCCACGGGCCGGCGCCCATCGCGCGGGCCGCCTCGATCACGCCCGGGTCGATGGCCACCAGGTTCTGCTCCACGATGCGGGCCACGGTGAAGGTGGCGGTCACGCACATCACGAAGGTGGCGGCCTCGCGGCCGATCGTGGTGTCCACCACCGCCAAGGTGACGGCGTAGAGCATGGCGATCATGATGATGAACGGGATCGGCCTGAAGAAGTTCACCAGGATGTTGAGCACCCAGTAGACGACCTTGTTCTGCAGTACTCCGCCCTGTCGGGTGGTGTACAGGAACAGGCCGATGATCAGGCCGAAGAAACCACTCACGATCATGGTGATGACCACCATGAACAGGGTGTCGCTGATGGCGTTGAGATAGGTGGGGCCGAGGCGCTCCCAATCGACCTCGCCGGCGGCGAGAATGAGTTCGTTCGTGGCTGTCATTAGTGAGCCTCCCCAGTCGTCACGGCGGTGGATCCTGTCGTAGGTCCTGTAGTGGTGCCAGCTGTGATCTCGTTGATCGTGGTGGTCTGGCTCAGGGTGGAGTAGAACTCCTCGATGGCCTCGTGGTCGCCGGTCAGGCGGACGGTCATCTTGCCGAAGGAGTGGTCCTGCAGCGTGGTCACGGAACCGTGGACCACATCAAGGCTCACTCCGCGCTCCTGCAGCTTCGCGGCTGCGGAGAAGAAACCGGACTCGGCGGTCAGGTCGACCGTGAACAGGCGGCCTTCCTTGCCCATGAGCTCGTGCTCTTCAGCGGCAGACGGGGTGTTGCGCAGGCTGGTGGACACAAAGCGGTGCGCCACCTGGGTCTGCGGGTTGGAGAAGACCTCGTACACCGAGCCGTGCTCGACGATCTTGCCGTCCTCCATCACAGCCACCTTGTCGGCGATGGCGCGGATGACATCCATCTCGTGAGTGATCACCACGATGGTGATGCCGGTGCGCTCATTGACCTCCTTGAGCAGAGCCAGGACTTCCTGGGTGGTCTCAGGGTCGAGGGCGGAGGTGGCTTCGTCGGCAAGCAAAAGCGAGGGGCTCGTGGCGAGCGCGCGGGCAATGCCGACGCGCTGCTTCTGGCCGCCGGAGAGTTGCTCCGGGTAGTTCTTCCCGCGCTCGCTAAGGCCGACGAAGTCAAGCAATTCCGCGACCCGGGCCTTGCGGTCAGCGGCGCTCATGTTCGTCATCTTCAGCGGGTATTCAATATTGCCCGCCGCGTTCAACGACGAGAACAGGTTGAACTGCTGGAAGATCATGCCGATATTTCGGCGTACCTCGCGCAGCTGCTTGGCCGGCATACCGACGATATTGGTGCCGTCCAGCAAGACCTGTCCCGAGGTGGGGGTGTCCAGCCCGTTGATCATGCGCACGAGCGTGGACTTGCCGGCACCCGAGTACCCGATCACGCCCAAGATCTCGCCCGGTTCGACGGTGAGATTGACGTTGTCCAGCGCGTGGACGCTGGGGCCCTTCCTCCGGGGGCGGAACACTTTGTTCACGTCCCGGAATTCGATCCTGGTGCCGACTGTTTCGGCCATTACTTCGCTTCCTCCACGAGGCGGTCGAGGATCTTGTTCAGGTCCTCCTTGGATTTCTGGACCTGAACGGCGGTGCCGTTGGAATCCTCGTTGAGGGCATCGGTGACCTCAGGGGTCTGCCAGATCTCGACGAGCTTCTCGTAGGTCGGGTTGTCGATGTCCTCAGCGCGGACCGCGAAGACATTGATGTACGGCTCAGCCAAGTCGGAATTCGGATCGTCGGAAGCGACAGCGGTGGACGCGTCGATGCCAGCGCGGGAGAGCCAGTTGTTGTTGATGATCGCCGGGTCGCCCTGGTTGTAGGCCGTCGGGGTCTGGGATGCGTCGACCGGGGTGACCTCGACCTTGGAGCCGTCCTTGTCGATGTCGGCCGGGGTCGGGTTCAGCTTGTCGGCACCGTCCTTGACCTTGAGCAGGCCAGCTTGGACGAGAACGTTGATGGCGCGGCCCTGGTTCGACGGGTCGTTCGGGATGGCGATTTCCTGGCCCTCAATGCCGTCGAGAGAGTCGTGGTCCTTCCAGAACAGGCCGAGGGTGTTGATCTCGGCGGAGCCGACGATCTTCAGGTCGTTGCCGGAGGTGGCGTTGTACTGCGACAGGTACAAGATGTGCTGGAACTTGGAGATGTCGATTTGGTTCTCCGCCAGCGCCGGGTTCACCGGGGTGTACTCGGTGAAGGGGACGAGCTCGAGTTCGATGCCCTCTTCCTTCGCCTTGTCCATGAACACAGACCAAGCCTTCTGGTCGGAGTCGGTGGTGCCGATGCGGATGACCTGGTCATCGCCGCTCTCTGCGGAATCAGAGGAGCATGCAACCAGGCCGGTAGCTGCCAGGATGGAGGCTGCTGCGGTTGCGATTACACGGTTCAGGCGCATGTCGCTTCCTGCTTTCTTGATCGTCGTGAAAAGAATGTGAGAAGAATGTAACACCGTGTGTACCGCTTAGTCTAGTTTGGGTTCACCCCAAGTAAACGTCGATTGGAACACAGTTTCGAGTGGCGCTATTCTTGTGGCGTGGATTTCCGTGGTGGTGAAGGTCTGTCCTGGTCGCGGCTGGAGCGTGTGCTCTCCGGCCGTCCCGGGCCTGTACCCGTGCCCGTCGATCACACCCGCGAACCCGCCCGCGAGCGCATCCCGCGCGGCCAGCCGACCGTGCCGTTCGCCGAGCTTCATGCCGTGTCCACGTACAGCTTTCTGTCGGATACTGGCGGGGCGAGCGAGCCTGAGGAGTTGGTCGCCCGCGCCCGTGAGCTCGGTCTTTCCGCGCTCGGTGTGCTGGACAGGGATGGTTTCTACGGTGCGGTCAAATTCGCCGAAGCAGCGGCGGAAGCTGATATCCCTACGGTTTTCGGCGCGGAGCTTTCGCTTATCGACGCCCCGCCTTTACCCCTCATCGCCCGCGGCCCCGAGGGGTACCGTCGCCTGTCCCGTCTGATGGCCCGCGCGCATATGGCAGGAGGGGAGAAGGGTGTGCTGTACTACCCGCCTTTGCAAGATATTGCTGCCGAATTGGATGGCACCTGTATTGCCCTGGCTGGGTGGCGCTGGGCTGACCGTATCGATGATCTGATCGAATGCTTTGGAATAGACCGAGCGGTCAGGGAATTCGAGATCTCCATGCTTCCGGAAGACGTTGACCGCCACGCCGCACTGCGTGCTCATCCCGAGATCCCCGCCATTATCACTGCTGCTCCCGGTGCGGCGACCAGGGACCGGGCGAGGTTGGCGGGGGCGAAGAGGGCATTGGGGCGTCGTCAAGCGATTGCTTCTTCCTACCGCGACGTGCACCCGATGGGCGCGAACTGGCTGCGGTCTGGCGAGCAACTCCTGGCGATGGCCCCCGACTGCGCCGACGCCCTCGCATTCACCGTTGAGCTCGCCGAACAGTGTGCGTTCACCCTCGACCTCGTTGTGCCGCAGCTGCCGCGGTTTCCCACGCCCGATGGCCACGACGAGATGAGCTGGCTGCGGAAACTCGTGGAGGAACGAGGCCGCGAACGGTACGCCGCGCGCCCTGACGACGTGCGCGAACGTGCTCGCGCCCAGATCGAACACGAGCTCCGCGTCATCGAGCAACTCGGCTTTCCCGGCTATTTCCTGATCGTCGATGACCTCGTTTCGTTTTGCCGCGACGCGAATATTTTGTGCCAAGGTCGCGGATCAGCTGCGAACTCCGCGGTATGCTTCGCGCTGGGCATCACGAATGTCGACCCGATTTCCGCTGGTCTCCTCTTCGAGCGCTTTCTGTCGCCGGACCGCGACGGGCCGCCCGATATCGACATCGATATTGAATCCGGCCGCCGCGAAGAAGTCATCCAGTACACCTATGCGACCTACGGCCGCGAGAATGCCGCGCAGGTGGCCAACGTGATCACCTACCGCACGAAAGGCGCAGTGCGCGACGCCGCCCGCGCGCTCGGCTACCCGGCGGGCGCTGCCGACGCGTGGTCCAAAGGCATCGCCTCGCCTCCTGAGCGCGTCGAGACCTTGGCTGCGCAACTGAAAGGGCAACCCCGCCACCTGGGAATCCACTCCGGCGGCATGGTGATCTGCGAC
The DNA here is from genome assembly GCF_025144155.1 of Corynebacterium sp. p3-SID1194. Lineage (NCBI taxonomy): Bacteria > Bacillati > Actinomycetota > Actinomycetes > Mycobacteriales > Corynebacteriaceae > Corynebacterium > Corynebacterium sp. p3-SID1194. The sequence continues at coordinate 1,883 of NZ_JALXWY010000002.1, read as the reverse complement.
CGGCCCATCGCCGATGTCGTGCCGGTGGAATGGGCCCGCATGGAGGGCCGGTCCGTCGTGCAGTGGGACAAAGACGACTGCGCTGCCGCTGGCCTGGTCAAATTCGACCTGCTCGGCTTAGGCATGCTCGAAGCGCTGCACCACATGATCGACCTCGTGCGTGAGACCACCGGCCGTGAGGTCCATCTGTGGGAACTCGACCTTGCCGACCCGAGCGTGTACGACATGCTCTGCCGCGCCGATGCCGTCGGCGTGTTCCAGGTCGAGTCCCGCGCGCAGCTGAACACCTTGCCGCGTCTCAAGCCGCGCCGGTTCTTCGATCTCGTCGTCGAGGTCGCCCTGATCAGGCCCGGCCCGATCCAGGGTGGGTCCGTCCATCCCTACCTGCGCCGACGCGACGGTCTCGAGCCTGTCGATTACGAGCACCCCGTCCTCGAACGATCCCTCGGTAAAACCCTCGGCATCCCTTTGTTCCAGGAGCAGCTCATGCAGATCGCCGTCGACGCCGCCGGCTTCACCGGCGCTGAGGCTGATTCCTTACGCCGCGCCATGGGCTCCAAGCGCTCGCCCGCGAAGATGGCCGCTCTTCGTGAACGGTTCTTTGACGGATGCTGGTCCACGAACCGGATTGACGCAGCTACGGCTGACCGCCTGTGGCAGAAGATCGTCGCGTTCGCCGCCTACGGCTTCCCCGAATCCCACTCCCAATCGTTTGCATCCCTGGTGTATTTCTCCGCCTGGTTCAAGCGCTATTACCCGGCCGAGTTCTGCGTCGGACTCCTGCGCGCTCAGCCGATGGGCTTCTACTCCCCGCAGTCCCTGATCCAGGACGCCCGCCGCCACGGCATCACCGTCCTGCCCGTCGACGTGAATGCTTCTGGCGTTGAGGCCCGCTGCGTCGATTCCGGCACCATCCGCGTTGGGTTGAACCTGATCAAGGGACTGGGTGCCAAAGTCACTGAACGGATTGAGACTGCCCAGGCTTCCAGCGCCTTTACCGGTATTCCCGACCTGTCCCGCCGCGCGGATCTCTCCGTCGAGCACGTCGAAGCGCTCGCTCGTGCGGGGGCTTTAGATTGTTTTGGTGTCGACCGCCGCCAGGCCCTCTGGCAAGCCGGCGTCGCCGCGACCGAACGCGACGGCATGCTGCCCGGCCTCTCAGCTATCGACGCCCCCGCCCTCCCCGGCATGAACTCCTTCGAACTCATGGCCGCCGACATCGCCGCCACCGGCGTCACCCCCGGCCTCATGCCGATGGACATGCTGCGTGATGCTTTGACCAGCTCCAACGTTCTAACCGCCGCAGACCTGAAACGCATTCCCGACGGCACCCGCATCCGCGTCGCCGGCGTGGTCACTCACCGCCAAGCCCCGCGCACCGCCGCCGGCGTGACCTTCCTCGGCATGGAAGACGAGACCGGCCTGACCAACATCATCATCCCCAAAGGCCTGTGGAACCGGCAGAAGATCCTTGCCCGCACCGCCAAAGCCCTCATCGTCCGCGGCATCGTCGAGAACGCCTCCGGCGCCGTCAGCGTGCTTGCCGACAAACTCGAGCCCCTCGAGATGGGGGAGTGGCTCACCCGCGGGTCCCGCGACTTCCGGTAGCGCGTGCTCGGGGCAGGTCTTAGAAGGAGGCGAGTCTGGTTGGCCCTTGCAGGCGGGTGGATCTACTTTGCATTCCCAAAGTGGGTCATTTCTTATAAGCCCATGTCAGGGGATTTTCACTATGCAGGGCAGAGGGCCCAAATGTAAAGCAGATCCACCGTGGTTGTCGCACGGGCGGCTCCCACTTCGTTTGCTGCGCCCGCCGCGCCGGTGCTGCCTGGAGCGTTCGCAGTGGCCGGTCTCTACCGACCGGTGAATCTGTTTACATGCCCCCC
>NZ_JALXWY010000019.1:0-37175 GCF_025144155.1 Corynebacterium sp. p3-SID1194 | reverse complement strand
GATCACCATTTGGTGCACTACGTGGTGCACTAGGGGCAGAATCCTGCACCCGATGAGGCATCAGCGCTCCAGCAAAGCGGTGCGGGTTTCGCGGTTGTATGCGAGGGCGACTGCAACGAGGAATGCCACGGGAGCCGACAGTTCGGGGGAGATCTGTCTGTGTGTCGGGGGGGACACCGCTCAACCGTGGCGTTCGAGATGAGTATTACACGACTCGCGTCCTCTCGCATGTCGAGAGATGAAAGTGCACCTGACTTGGCTCACTGTGGTGTGACCGACTTAACTCTTGACGCGTACACCTGCTGGTTTGGTGTTGGGGTTGGGTATTTTCCGCACTAAGGGGTGGGGTGTGGGGCGGACGGTAGTGTGATCTTTTGTGAGCCCGTCTATCCGCACTGTGACGACTGCTTCTGGGGCTACAGCTGTCCAGGTAGTCACGAGCGAACACGCGGGCAATCGGATGTCGAAATCCGATCTCAAGGCGCGACCAATTTATGCCCGAACCGAGGGCTCGATTAATGCGCACCTCAATATCGTCATGGCAACACTCGCAGTAAGTCGAATGATGGAATCAGCAACCGGACGAAGCATTAAACGACTCGTGCGAACTTTCAAAAAGTATCGCAGTTTTGAACTCAGAGTCGAAGACACAACAATCCACGCGGCCACGCCACTACCAGCCGAAGTGCAAAACCTCGTCCACGCCATCACCGAACCCTGACTTCCGCACTAAAATGATCCAACTCAGGAGAAGCGCACGCGGATTAACCTACGCCGGCCAGCAGAATTTCTACGAACTCCTTGCGCTTTTCTACATGGAAGTTGTGGCCCGAGTCAGCCTCGACTTTAACGGCACCGGCGGGAAGAGAATCCATGGCCCTGGCGGCGTCCTCATCACTGGCCGCAGCTTGAAGGACTTCCCCGTCGTATCGCGCTTGACAATGAATATAGGTAACTGGCGCTTGAATCGCCGCAAGTGTTGCTTCTTGATCAAACCCTTCGTTCCAGAGACCCGTAAAGAAGGCATCACCAAACGCTGGGTCATAATCCATGATGTACACCTGTGCCTCATTCATCTCGGGAGGCATGGTCCACAGAGCTATCGGGGCGCCCGGATGCCGAGAGTGATATGCGAGTCCATCACCGATGAACCCCTGAGCAGAGTCCCCAAAGTATTGCCACATTTTTTGGCTGCGCCACTGATAAGCCTGCCAGTCGGTCTCTCCTGAAGACAAGAACTCATGAGTGCTGACAGCTAGGTCCTGATAATTCCACGTATTGCGCGCCTCAGGCAGCTCTGTGGCAAATAGCGGCGGATCTTCTAACACCAGGAAGCTAACCAGTTCTGGATGACGCGCAGCAATCAACGCGGCCAATTGACCCCCAGACGAATGCCCGCTTAATACGACGGGTTGGCCAATTGTCTCTATATAACGAGATAGGACGTCTGCGACCTCCACCGCTCGATAAGATTCAAGGCGATCAGACTTGCCATGCCCTGGAACGTCGATGGCATACACTTGGCGGTCCTTGCTGAGGTCACGTAAAGCGTAACCGTACTGGCGCCATCCGCTCGCTTGACCATGGATAAGGACAATAGGGGAACCGTCCCTTGGCTCGCTTACCCCTACATTGAGCTTCACATGATCCACGCTCACCCGGTGCTCTTGATAGCCAGCCTTTTCCAGGGATCTCACAAGACGCGAGTGATACGTGGTTGTGTACCATGCCCAACCGCCAGCACCGGCTGCCGCAAGTGCAACGATTGCCGTCACGATAAGTCCCGCCACCTTCAGGACCCTTTTCCCGACCAGGGCCATGAGCTATCACCTTACCAATACATTTGTATTATAACACCAATAGGTTTGCATTATAGCCTGGCTTGGCTCACTGTGGTGTGACCGACTTAAACACCCCGCTCGGTCATCATCTCTTCGAGATCGCGGTAGCTCACGCCGTAGCGGCAGTACCACCGCACCGCCCACAGGATGATTTCACGGGGGAAATGCCGACCGGAGAAGATGTCCATGGCCGTGATTATTTCACGCCGGTCTTTCTACTGCCCCAACTTTGCAACAGCACCGGTCATGAACCGATGAACCACAAGCGAGTTGCGCGGGTAATGCGTGAGCTCAAATTGTATGGTTACACCAAGAAACGCAAGGTCATCACCACCGTGTCGGATCATAAGAAGCCGGTGTTCCCTGATCTGGTGGGCCGGAAGTTCACCGCTGACAAGCCGAACCAGCTCTACGTTGGGGATATTACGTACCTGCCGATTGCGGATGGGTCGAATATGTGCCTGGCGACGGTCATTGATTGCTATTCCCGCCGGTTGATCGGCTTTTCCATCGCGGATCACATGCGCACCAGCCTGGTCCAAGACGCACTGCTCATGGCCAAAGGCCAGCGTGGAAGCCTGACTGGGGCGATTTTTCACTCGGATCACGGCAGCGTTTACACCGCGCACGCATTCCAGAACACCTGTAAGGAATTAGGGATCAGGCAGTCGATGGGATCAATCGGTACCAGTGCGGATAACGCCTTGGCGGAGTTGTTCAATGCCGCGATGAAGCGGGAGGTCCTTCAGGATTCCAAGACATTCATGAACCAGTTGATCTGCCGCCGAGATGTTTTCCGCTGGTGTACCCGTTACAACACGGTGCGTCGGCATTCCTGGTGTAAATATCTCGCCCCTGCGGTGTTTGAGGAGCGCGGTTCTGTTATCCTGAAATCTGCTTCCTGATTAAATCCTCCGTGTCTACTATCCGGGGGTCGGGCCCGCCTTCATCGAAGCTGACTACCACCCGAAGCTCACCACGCACATTCTCCGGATATGCAACGTCTCGCGGCCGACGATCTATCGCGCTCTCAAGCGCATTGACGCCGACACTTAGGCACAGGCTGCGTCGCTAGCGCTCGCACCCGGTAAGCCAAGCATCAGGCTGCGCTAGCGACGCTCAGCACGCTTCAGGTGCGGTGGTGCCGTGGCAGGGCGCGACCGGCAGAGCCGGACCGAATACGGGATTGACCACGTACACCCCGTATTCGTGCAAAGGAGCACTGCCATGTCCACCCATTCCCACACGCTCGCATCCCACGGCGAGATCCTCGCGAACCTCCCCGGCATCCTCGGGTTTTACCCGAACAACTCGCTGATCCTCGCGTTCTTCGTCGACGACGAGGGCGCCGACACCATCCGCCTCGGCCCGGTCGCACGGTTCGACCTGGACGAAGCCGTGGAGAAGCTCACCGAGAGCCGCGAGCGGTTCGCAGCGTGGGTCCACCACCTCGACCTCGACGCTGTTATCGCGTACATGATCAGCGATGACATTGCACAGCCGGTCTTCGACGAGACAGCTACGTACCTCACCAGCGAGGCAGTGCACCTACCGCCGCTGCTCGGGGTGGTGCAGGTGCCCGAGATCGTCACCGGGGCTGCGTGGTGGTCTGTGTACCAGCATCCGTTCATTGACGATGCCCGTGCGCGGGTGCGAGTCAGTCGTCTCCAGCTCGCAGGCAGTCACCGCAGCAGCATCGGCGTCGGTCCAGGTGCCCATGACGATGTAGGTGGCGTAGTCGTAGTGGCTCACGCCGTCTTCCTCGTGGGGGAGAGGCAGGTCGAACGGCTTCGAGATCTCGATCCCCAGTACGCTGAGCTGCTCCGCGAGTTCAGGGTGTGCGGCTGCGACCCTCTCGCGGAAGAAGGGGCAGTAGGGGCAGGGGCAATCGTCGATAAGCGATTGTGCGTAGTAGCTCCTCGTTGCGGCCCGGTCCATGGTTGAAAGACTAGCGCGACGGGCGATGTTTGCTCTGGTAAACATTGAGACCATGTCCACTTCCCGCGCTGATTTGAACAAACAATCCCCACGGGATGTCTTCCGCATCTTCCTGCGGCTCGGCTGCACCTCGTTTGGCGGTCCGACGGCGCACTTGGGCTATTTCCGCGACGAATTCGTGGAGAAGCGGAAGTGGTTTAGCGACAAGCAGTACGCCGACCTCGTGGCACTGTGTCAATTCCTGCCGGGGCCGGCGTCGAGCCAGGTGGGGATGGCGATTGGCCTGCAGCGTGCCGGATATCTGGGCATGTTCTTGGCGTGGGTCGGCTTCACTCTGCCGTCGGTCCTTGTCATGGTGGCATTCGCGCTCGGCGTGGCGCAGTTGGGCGATATCAGTGAGGCTGGTTGGCTTCTCGGTTTGAAGGCTGCGGCTGTCGCGGTCGTCGCGCAGGCAGTCTATGGGATGGCGAAGAACCTGGTCACCGGCAAGATTCACGCCGCGATCGCGGTGGCGGCGCTCGTGCTCGTGCTGCTGGTGCCGCATCCGCTGATCCAGGTCGGTGCGATTGTGATCGGTATTGTGGCTGGTCTGGCGTTCCTGCGCGACAAGAAGGATCCGGAGGAAGCCTCTAAGGCGGAGAGCGGTTCACGCACGCTCGGCATCGTCTGCCTGGTGCTGTTCTTCGCGCTGCTGTTCGTTCTGCCGCTGGTGGCAAAGCTGATCGGCACGACGGGCGCGGACATCTTCGACACGTTCTACCGCGCCGGCGCGCTTGTGTTCGGCGGCGGCCACGTGGTGCTCCCGCTGCTCGAGACGGTCACAGTGGGCCCGGGGCTTGTCGACCATGACACCTTTCTCGCCGGCTACGGCGCCGCGCAGGCGATGCCAGGCCCGCTGTTCACGTTCGCGTCCTTCCTTGGTGCCAGTACACAGGGCATTAACTGGGCGCTCGGCGCGACAATCGCGACCATCGCGATCTTCCTGCCCGCTGCGCTTTTGGTTCTTGGCGCGATGCCGTTCTGGGAGCGCATCCGCCAGATGCCACGCGCAGGTGCCGCCCTGGCTGGAGCGAATGCCGCGGTGGTCGGCATTCTCGGTGCAGCGCTGTACACCCCGGTGTTCACCGCCGGGGTTACCGGCGTGATCACTCTGTCCATCGCCGTGGTCTGCTACGCCGCGCTCACCTCATGGAAGGTTCCGCCGTGGGCCGTGGTCATCGGCGCGGCGCTTGTTGGCTGGGCGGTGCTCTAGGCTGGCGGCATGAACCCGCTTTTTTCGCTTTCCGATACCCCGCACTGGGAACTTCCCGGCTTCCAGCAGACCTTCAAGCCGGGCGAACTCACAGTCGGCCTGACCCTCCCCATTGAGGAGGACGCGGAGGCCAACCCGCTCGACAGCCTTGATAACCAGCTGCGCCTCATCCGCAAGGCGGAGGCCGGGGGAGTGGCCGCGATCTGGGTGCGCGACATTCCGCTCCGCGTCGAGACCTTCGGTGATGTCGGCCAGGTCTACGACCCGTGGATGTACCTCAGCTATATCGCCGCGCAAACGGAGACCATCGCCCTGGGCACCGCGGCGATCGTCGTGCCGTTCCAGCACCCGCTGCTCATGGCCAAGCGCGCAGGCACCATCGACCGGCTCAGCAGTGGCCGCTTCCTCTTCGGTGTGGCCACGGGCGACCGCCCTGAGGAGTTCCCCGCGTTCGGCCAGGACAAAGGCAAGCGCGACGAAGAGTTCCGCGAAAGAATCGACGCTTATCGACGAGCCACCCACACCTCCCACACCCCCGTCCGCTGGTCCGGCGGAAAGATGGGTGGAGCCGATGTCGTGCCCAAACCTCAGGCTCGCGAGGTGCCTCTGCTCGCCACCGGTTCCTGCCAGCAGACCCTCGAGTGGCGTGCCGAGCACGCGCACGGCTGGCTGATGTACCACAAGGGCTTGGAGGTCCAGCGCCAGAACGTGCGTAACTGGAACGCCGCGGTGGCCGACTGGGCCACCCGCGAAGGTGTGGCCGGGACCCCGGCGGCGTTCAAGCCCTTCGCCGAATCGTTGTGGCTCGACCTGCACGAGGACCCGGACGCCCCCGCCAGCGGCGGCAGCTTCGGCTACCGGCTGGGCCGCAACACTCTGATCCAGCTGTTGCGCTCGCAGCGCGATGTGGGCATTAGCCACGTCATGGTGAATTTCCGCTCCAGTAAGCGCTCGGCGGAGGAGCAGATCGACGAGCTCATCGAGCACGTCATCCCCGCGCTCGCGCGGTGACGCGCCGCTGGTGGATCTAGACTCACCCCGGCCTCGGCCTAAAACCCCAGGTCAGATTTGGTTCCCGCGGCAACTACGCAATCTAGATCCACCACCCCCGGCTACACCCGGCCCGGCTAGACCCAGTCGAGCGCCTCGGCGAACCGCGCGACGATGCCGTCGACCTCGTGAGCGGCGCTGGCCAGCTGGGAAATAAAGTCGGCAGGCAACTCGAGGCCCGCAGCGGTTTCCACGTGCGCCGCGAAGACGACGGAAGGGTGCTCAGGACGCACCTTCGGTTTCGGGCCATTACCAGAGCGCTTATCCGGAGAAGCCTTCTGCTCCCACTCCGGCGCGATGGTGATCGTCCCCTGAGTTACGGGGACTCCCCGGATTTACAGGCTGATTCACCGAGAAGATTGTTAACAACGCCTGCGGATTCTTACGCCCATCCTTGATCTTCGTCCACGCGCCAATCAATGGTGTGCTGGTTTTGCGCGATCTCGGTTTCAGCAATGTCCATCAAACGTACGAGACGGGACTTGATCCAAATGCTAGGTAAGGCTAACCTAATGTGAGAATGGTTATCATCTTTTGAGAGGGCAACACAGTGCCGCTTGTGACTGACGAACCCACCACAGCGACCGACGAGTCGACGAGTCGGCCGAGAGGGGGCGACGCGAACGCGGGGAACCCCGTTTGGCTCATCCTCCGGCCGGTGTCCGTCCCCTCCTGCACGGAATCGCCGGGCACACCCCGTATCCGCGGTCGGCGAGGCAGTCAACGGCACCGGAGCTACGGATTTGGTGGTCTGCGCGGCCTGGTTCTTAGGCATCGCCGTGCTCGCGGCGTGGGGCATCGCCGTGAAAACGAGGCCGGGGGAGTCTGCATGACAGGTACGTCCACGGGGGCGGCACCGCCGACGACGGCCCGCGAACCCGATCACCTAACCCGAAACCGCCGCGTGGATGCGGCCCACACACCCGGAGACAGAACCAGATGAAGTCGATTGCCCAGATCGTCCAGAACAACCGCAGACTCCTCGCGGCCTACGAGGACAAGGTCCAGCCGAGGTTCCTCAGCCGCTATGCGCGTGAACCGATGGACGCCGCCGTCGAAGGGCTCGGGGCCGGACGGAATTCCACGTCGCCGACGTCCTCGCGCCGCTCGGCAGGGTCGCCGGGCTGCTCGCCGATGGAGGCATCGCTTACGTGCAGACGTTCGTCGAGGATCCCGACGTGAACGAGCATGTGGACATGGCCGTCGTTGCGAAGATGGGCCACCGGGTGTTCCGGGGCAGCGAGGTCGAGGACCTCGCCGAAGCCAACGGGCTGAAGCTGGGCGGAGCCTCACGCGCCGGCATGGTGTATTTCTGCACTCTCGCGAAGAAAAGCGCGATCGGGGAGGCGGGCAAGTGAGCGCCGTGGACGGGACCGTAGGCCCGTGGTCGCTGCTCGCCCCGATTCGGACCCGGATGCGTGCGGTGGTCGCGTTATCCGTCCTGTCGTCGGTGGCTACCGTCGCTTCGCTGGTCGGCATCATCGACATCGCGATGACGTACCCGGAGGCCCCGGAGCATCGGACGTGGTTGGCCGTGGCTGTCATCGTCGTCGCCGCAACGGTGCGCATGGCCGCGGACGGCACCGCCGGCATGCTCTCGCACCGGGCGGATAACGACCTGCAGCTCCACCTCCGGCGCCGGCTGGTCGCCCAAATCCGGAAGTTACCGCTGGGCTGGCTGGACGCCCGGCGCTCGTCGGGAATCATCGAGTCGGTTGAGAAGGACGTCGCGGCTGTCCACCAGCTCATGGGCCACACCGTCGGTGAGACCGTGGTGGCGGTGCTGGTTCCCCTGCTTTCCCTCATCGCGCTCGTCGCGGTGGATTGGCGGATCGCGGCGGTGGCGGTCGTCCCCGTGCTGGTCACCTTCGCCCTGATGGGCGTGATGATTTCGCGCGGAGCCGGTCTTCAGCGCGACTACGAGCGAGCCTCCGAAGGAGTGACGGCCGCGGTCATCGAGTTGGTGCGCGGTATCCCGGTGATGAAGTCCTTCGGACGCGCCAACCAGGGCGCGGGTCGCTACGATGCCGCGGCGTTGTCGTTCGTCCGCGCGTGGTCCGCCTGGTCCCGGCAGTCGAACATCTATCTCGGGCTCATCGACGTGGTGACGTCCCCGACCACAGTCCTCGCAGTGGTGTGCGGGGCCGGCCTCGCACTGAGGGACGCCGCGGGCGGCATACCGGAGGGTCTCGTCGCCGGGCTGGTTCTCAGCCTTGGACTCTCCGCGGCGATCGTGCGGGTGGCCATGAACTCCGAACCCATCATCGCGGGGATCGCCGCTCTGAAGTCCATCGCGGAGGTGCTGAGCACGTCGCCGATCGCCGAGCCCGCCGATCCGGTGCCCGCGCGCGGAGGCGCGCTCGAGGTCCGGAACCTGGTCTTCTCCTACGGCGATGGGCCGCGGGTCCTCGACGGGATGTGCGCGACGTTCGAACCAGGGACCCTCACTGCGCTGGTGGGGTCCTCCGGTTCCGGAAAGTCCACCGTCGCCCGGCTGTTGGCGCGTTTCCACGACCCCGTTGAAGGCTCGGTGCTACTGGGCGGCGTCGATCTTCGCGACATCGCCGTGCGCGACGTGCACCGCTCGGTGTCGGTGGTGTTCCAAGATCCACAGTTGTTCACGCTGCCGTTGCGGGAAAACATCCGGCTGGCCAGGAGAGACGCCACCGACGACGAAATCATGGCGGCCGCGAAGCTCGCGAACCTCGATGCGGTCATCGCGGCGCTGCCGAAGCGCCTGGATTCGGTGGTCAACGTCGACGTGACCTTTTCCGGTGGTGAGGCGCAGCGCGTGGCCATCGCGAGGTCGATCGTCACGGACGCGCCGGTGCTCATCTTCGACGAGGCAACCGCTTACGCGGATCCGGCTTCCGAGGCCCTCATCCAGTCCGCAATCGAGCGTTTGGCCCGTTCGCGGACGGTGATTGTGATCGCGCACAGGTTGAGCACGATCCGCAACGCCGACCGCATCCTCGTTCTCGATGGGGGAGCGGTCGCGGAGGCGGGTACCCACGACGAGTTGCTTGCGCGCGGTGGCCGCTACCGGGATTTGTGGCGCGCGTTCGTGCTCGACGACGAACCATCCGCCCCGCGGGGCACTGAATCAGACGATGAAAAGGCGGCAAACCGATGATTCGGGACTTGTGGTCGATGACGGATCGGCGCTCGAGAATGACGCTGGTGTGGCTCATTGCGTTGGCCACGCTTGCCGCGCTGGCCCAGGGAGCGGCGTTCGTCGCGCTGCTGCCGCTGCTGTCGGCTCTGGCCGAGGGAGATGATGCGACGGCGTGGCGTTTCACCGGCGTCATCGCCGGCCTCGCGGCCGCCCATGCGGTGCTGTCCCTCGCCGCGGGGACAGTTGGCAGGGCGAATTCCGCAGCGGTGCTGTCGTCCCTGCTGCGTTCCCTGGGCGAACGCGTGCTGACGTTGCCACTCGGGTACGTCACCAAGTCTACGGCCGGCCGCTTTTCGGAGATGGCGTCGTCGGGTATCGCGTTCGCGGCGTCCGTGCCGCACGTGATCCTGCGGCCCGTCATCGCCGCGGTGGTTACGCCGACCGTCATCGCCTTCGGAATTCTGGCGGTGGATTGGCGCGTCGGTTTGGTTCTTGTCGCGTCAGCGCCGGTGCTCTTCTTCGCCTACCGGGCCATTGGCCGGGTCGGCGGGGAGTCGGACGAAGCGCATGCTGAGGCCGTCGCTGCCGTCTCCGGCAGGCTGATCGAGTTCACCCGCGGCCAGCAGGCGATTCGCGCCGCGGGCGACGGTTCGGCGGCGGACGCGATGGTGGATGAGGCTATCCAGGCCCAACACGATGCGTTCGCGAAGGCGACGTCGACGCAGGGGGCAGCCATCGGACGGTTGGGTTCGATCGTCCATGCGGTGTTCACGGCGGCGGTGATCGTCGCCGTGGCAGTCGCCGCGACGGGCGGGATGGCGCCGGCGCATTTGGCGCCGATACTCATCGTGCTCGTCCAGTTCACCGGACCGATCACCACGGCGGGAGCGTTGTCCGGCGGTTTCGGTGCGGGCCGCAACACGTTAGCTGCGTTGCGTGACCTGCGGGCAATCCCCGCCCTTCCTGAACCTGCCGCACCGGAGCTGCCCGACGGGCATGACGTGGAGTTCCGCGGCGTGAGCTTCGGGTACGGGGATAAGAAGGTTCTCGACGACGTCAGCTTCCGTGCACCTCTGGGAGCGCTGGTTGCCGTAGTGGGACCGTCGGGAGCGGGCAAGACGACGGTCATGCGGCTGCTGTCGCGTTTTCATGATCCGGACTCGGGGGAGATCCTCATCGGCGGGGTGCCCTTGCCTCGGATCGGCACCGACGGCGTGAACTCGCTGGTGACCCCGGTGTTCCAGGAGACGTTTCTTTTCGACGCGTCCGTGCGGGACAACGTGGTCTTCGCCGACCCCGGATTCGGTTCCAGGCCCGGTGACGGGGACCGCTTGCGCGAGGCCGCCCGGCGTTCCGGGGTGGACCGCATCGTAGAGCTGCTGCCTTCCGGGTGGGATACCCCGGTGGGGGAGGAGGGGACGCTGCTGTCGGGAGGCGAGCGGCAGCGCCTCGCCATCGCCCGGGCGCTTCTGAAGGATTCCCCGGTGGTGCTTCTCGACGAGCCGACGTCCTCGCTGGATGCGGCCACTGAGCGGGCGATCGTCGGCACGATTGAGGCGTTGCGCGGCGATCACACTGTGATCGTCGTCGCCCATCGCCTGCACACCATCTGCGATGCCGACCTCATCGTCGTGCTTTCGGAGGACGGGACGGTCGCAGAACGGGGCACGCACGATGAATTGCTGGCGAAGGGCGGCCGCTACGCCGAGTCGTGGACGTGCCGGACGGGGAGTTCCCCGGGATCCAGATCCAGCTCGTCGTGGACCACCACGACGACGGCATCGGAGAAGCGCGGATAGCTAGTTCATCTCGCACCAGATTGGCTTAGTTCCCAGGAGCCAAAGCGCACCGCGCAGACACCCCAGTGGAGGAGCAAGAGCACGAGGAGCGCCAAGGAAAGTGCGTGCCAGCCTTCGTCCCAAGCACCCAAGCACCCAAGCACCCAAGCACAGAGTGCCCACGGGGAAGGTAGAGCCCCACCAACCAGGGCCGTAGGGCGCCCAGTGGAGGACAGCCTCGTAGAAGCAGTACATGGTATGGAGGACACACGGTACGGCGAGGGTGAACATGATGAGGCCGTACAGGTGAGTGTCGAAAAGCAATGTCGATGCTGCCGTCGACTGGCCGACAACACCGAGGGGAATCCACGCTGTACCCGCGGCTGCGCCACGTGGGCGCGTGCGGGACCAATAGCAGTAGAGGAAGAGCGGGATCGCGGTGAAGAACGTGAGGAAGAAGCACAGCTCACCCGCGTAGTGATAAAACTCGCCGTGATGGGTGGCCAGCTGCCCGGCGGATGTCGCGGCGACCATCGGGGACACCAGCGCCAAGCCCCACGGGAACGCAGGCTCGGTGTAGTGAGCGGACTGCTTCCACAAACCCCAGAGTTGCCACAAGCACACGATGATGGCCAGTGGCGCGCCGATCCACCAGCTGATCAGCTGGAACGCATCGTTGCCCGTGAGTGCCGTTCACGCCGAGCCGCACGCGAGCAGCCCCATCGCGTACATGCCCCACGCCGCCATGTTCTGGCGCCGCGGCGGCTCATTGCGCACGCCGACCGTGAACACAACAAGGAGCCCCGCCGCGATGAGCGCAAAAACGACCTGGGCTACATGAAATCCATGTAACCCAGTCAAACTCGACGCAATCGAGGTTCCCATTAAAGCGCCGGCCCGAGCGGGACCGAACTTTGGCAACGTCATAGGACTAACGCTAGGCCTGCCACCTCGTCTCATCCACTTTGGGTCGGGGCTTTGTGGTTTTTAGGACGCGAATGGCCTGAAGCGCGCCAAGGGAGGCAGCCGGCACTAGAGCGTCACGTTGGCCAGCACCGCGCCGGTGGGCTGCGCCGAGCCTGCGGCGACTTCTTCGGTGACAAGAACTGAAGCGGTGCCACCTGGTAGAGGCATCCACACGTCATCGTGGGGCTCCTGGCCGATGACTCCAGCGGATTCCATAGCGCCGTCATCCATGACCGCCCACACTTGTGCCCCCATGCCGTCGTCGAGAGCTGGCTGGCCGTTGACCATGGCACCGCCCTTGCCCATGCCAGAGCTGATCACGATGTCGAGGCTCGCGCCCATCGCATCGGCCTGACCTTGACGCGCGTCGTCGGCCTCCATGACTGCGTGCATTTCGTCGACACCTTGGGCGGAGTAGGACTCCGAGGAATCCTCTTCGGTGAACTGCGTGACGGTGACTCCGCCACCGGCGATGAGCACGACGGCGGCCGCTGCGGCGGCTGTGAGACGTCGCCCGGAGCGGTTCTTCCGCGCGGTGTCCAAGTCAGTGACCTGGTCGGTGGCGTCGATACGCTCCATGATTGAGCGTTTGAGCTCCGGGGGCGGGGTGACCGGCGTGGCCGCGGAATTGAAGAGGTCCTCGATATCTTTATCCATCACAGGCCTCCTTTCAACGACACGGCCTTGCGAAGCTTTTGCAACCCGTCGCGTACCCGGGTTTTGGCTGTTCCGAGAGCGACACCAGTGGCATCGGCGATTTCTTGGTGGGTGAGTTCCCCGAAATACGCGAGCATGAGCGCACTTCGATGGGGCTCTCCGATTGAATCAATGAGTTCTTGCAGCTCCTCAGACTCTAGTCGCTGCTGAGCTTCGTCTTCAGCGGCAGCGACCCACGTGGTCAGTTGGCTGTTGAAATCGTCGGTGTCGCGGGCTTGGGAGCTGCGCCAGCTCCGCAGCCGATCGATGGCGCGCGATTTGGCGAGTCGCAGTACCCATGACTTGGCGCTGCCGCGGTGTGGGTCGAAAGTGTGGGCGTTTTGCCACACCTCCACGAAGACTTCTTGGGTGACCTCTTCAGCTTGTGCCCGGTCGCGCAGAATGTGGGTGGCTAGACCGAGAACCTGCGGGGCCAGAACGTCGTAAAGCTCGGCGAAAGCGACTTTATCGCCCGCGCGCACGCTTTCTAAGAGACGGTCAGGATCCACAGATTCTAAATCTAACACCTGGGTCATGTGCTACTTGGATTCTTCCATCATTTTGTCTTCGCTCATCATTGCCTCAGAGGACGGGGCCATGGAATCTTCGCTCATCATGGCCTCGGACGACGGGGTCATGGACTCCTCGCTCATCATCGCCTCGGAGGACGGTGCCATGGAGCCGTCCATCTTGCCGTCGGTCCCCTCGGTGTCGTTGCATGCGACGAGGCCGGTGGCGGCGATGACGATGGCGCTGGCGCTGGCGATTGCGCGGTTGATAGACATGGTGTCTCCTTCTCTTTTTCGGTTCGCAGGCGCAGTGTTTCTGGCCCGTCATTGAGTACTACGGAGCCGGGGGCTGATGCGGATTGGACCAATCCGGTGTGGGTGCTCACTCCGTAGTGCTGGGTGTAGGAAAGGCAACCGGAAAGTAGAGGAAACTCATGATCGGCGTGATTCTTGTCGGATTCATCGGAGGTGTGATCACGGCATTGTCACCGTGCATTTTGCCGGTGTTGCCGGTGGTGCTCGGTGTCAGTGTCGGGCGTAAACCGTCGCACGTGGTGGCAGGGTTGGTCGTGAGCTTCGCGGCGATCGCGCTGCTGGGGACGTTGCTGCTTAGCGCGCTGCATTTGCCGCAGTCGGTGTTGCGCTGGACGGGCGTGGTGTTGCTGGCATGGGTGGGGCTGGGAATGATTTTCCCGCCGGTGGGGGAGGTGTTGCAGAAGCCCTTTGACGCGCTTCCCCGCCCCACGGCATTGCAGGAGAAAACACGCGGCAAGGGCGGTTTTCTCATCGGCCTGGCCCTTGGTGCGGTGTACGTCCCGTGCGCAGGCCCGGTGCTCGCAGCGGTGACGGTGGCGGGTACGACGGGGCAGATCGGCTGGAACACGGTGGTGCTCACCGTCGCGTTCGCACTCGGGTCCGCGCTGCCGCTGTTCGTGTTCGCTCTGGCGGGCAACAAGATCGGTGACAAGGTAGACGCGGTGCAGCGTCACCGTAAGGCCATCGGCGTGCTCATCCTAGTGTTCACCGTGGCGTTGGCTCTCAACGCGCCGGCGGCGATCCAGCGTGCGCTGCCGAATTGGACGTCATCGCTGTCGAACCGCTTTGAGAATTCGGACTTGGCCAATGACGCTCTCAGCAAGGTCGGCCCGACCGGGAGCGGTTCGCTTCAGTCGTGCCGCCGCGCCGACCCCGCGCAGCTGCAGGATTGTGGCCCGGCACCGGAATTCGCGGGGCTGACGAACTGGATCAACGCCGACCAGCCGCCGAGCCCGCAGGACGGCGGTGTCATGCTCGTCGATTTCTGGGCGTATGCCTGCATCAACTGTCAGCGTGCGGGGGAGCACATCACCAAGCTTTACGACACTTATCGCGATTCCGGCCTCACCGTCGTCGGCGTCCATTCCCCTGAGTACGGCTTCGAGCACGACTTGGGCAATGTCCGCAACGCCGTAGAAAAGGAAGGTATCCACTACCCGGTGGCGCAGGACAACGACTTCGCTACGTGGAGGAATTTCAACAACCGCTACTGGCCAGCCCGCTACCTGGTGGACAAGCACGGCAATGTCCGCCAGATCGTGGAAGGGGAGGGAAGCTACGCCGAGACAGAAAAGCTCGTGCGTGAATTGCTTATCGACGCCAACCCCGACGTCGACCTCCCCGAACCGGTCGAAGGCGGCGAAGCAGCAGGCGGTACCAAGGGCCGGAACCCGGAAACTTATCTCGGTACTGCGCGTGCCGAGTACACCAAGCAGCCCGGTTACACCGACGGCGAGCACGACTTCGGTGAACCGGCCGCTCCCGAGCGTGGCATGTTCACTTTGAACGGGACGTGGATTCTCGAGGAGGAATCAGTGCAGACCACCAGTGGAGGGCACCTGGACATCAACGTCTTCGCCAAGTGGGTCCAGCTCGTGGTTTCGGGTGAAGGCGAGATCGAGGTCGAGTATCCGGACGGTGCGACAAAGTCGTTCCCTGTCACAGATGGAACCCTCGACCTCGTGAAAGCCGAAACGCCCACCGAGGGGGTGCTGCGCATCCGGCCCACGGCAGACGTGAAACTGTATTCGTTGACCTTCGGCTAGCCAGCGATAACCTTGTCCAGCGCCGCGGCGAACCGCGCGACGGTGCCGTCCACGTCGGCCCACTTGTCCAGACCGAACAGTCCGATGCGGAAGGTGGAGAAGCTCTCGGGCTCGCCGATCTGCAGCGGAACACCGCCGGCGACCTGGATGCCAGCCTGCTTGAAGGCGGCGCCGGTGGCCTGCTCCGGGGAGGTGGCGTGCATGACCACGATGGAGGTGGCTTCGAACCCAGGGGCCGCGACGGAAGAGAAGCCCTTCTCGGCCAGCAGCTCGCGCACCTTGGTGCCCAGCTCGACCTGGCGGGCGGTGAGCTCGTCCAAGCCGATCTCCTTGGCTTCCTTCATCAGCTCGAGGTTGTGCGCGATCGCGTCGGTGGGGACCGTGGCGTGGTAGGCGGCGGAACCGTCGACGTAGCCCTCGGAGATGGCGGTCCACTTGGCCAGGTCCATGGCGAAGCTGTCGGAGGTGGTGTTGTCCAGCTCGGCACGCGCGCCCTTCGAGAACATCACGTAGCCGGTAGCAGGGGAGCCGGACCAGCCCTTCTGGGGTGCGGAGATAAGCACGTCCACGCCGGTTTCTTCCATGTTGATCCACTTGGTGCCGGAAGCGACGCAGTCGAGGACCATGAGGGCGTCGACGTCGTGAGCGGCGTCGGCAAGCTTGGAGATGTAGTCGACCGGCAGCTCGAGGCCTGCGGCGGTCTCCACGTGCGCGGCGAAGACGACGGCGGGACGCTCAGTACGGATGCGCTCGACAGCGGCGTCGATGGCGGGCGGGGCGTAAGAAGTGCGCTCGTCGTCGGAGGTCGGTTCGGCGTTGAGCACCGTGACCTTCCCAGCGACACCGGAGGCATCGAAGATCTGCGTCCAGCGGTGGGAGAAGTTGCCCGTGCGGATCACGAGTGCGTCTTTGCCGCGGGCGAATTGGCGGGCGACGGATTCCATCGCGAAGGTTCCGCCGCCGGGAACGATCGCCACGGATGCGGCGTGGTACGTCTCGCGCAGGATCGCCTGGATTTCCTGCATGATGCCGATGAATTTAGCGGACATGTGGTTCAGCGAGCGGTCGCTGAACACGGCTGAGTATTCGAGGAGGCCGTCGGCATCGATGTCGGGGCGGGGAAGGGTGATGTCAGTCATGCCCCAACGCTAGCCCGTTTCTCCTACGATGGTGGGCGCTTACCGTGAAAAGGAGAAAACAATGGGTCGTTGGATCGTCGCAATCGTCGGAGCCGTCATCGGTGCACTGCTCACCGGTTTCATTTTGAGCCAGCTCGGCGTCACCGGAATTCTGTACACCATCTTGGTGCTCGTCGGCTCGGCCGTCTGCTCGTCGCTCGCGGGCACGTTGTACTTCCGCGCGAAACGCTAGAGCGCGTTCACCCCGCCAGGCAGGCTCGTCAACGTCACGTTCCGCGCGTCAGCATGAGCTGCATGCTTATCGACGAACCCCTGTGACCTCTTCCCCGACGCGCAATAAACCACCACATCGGTGCCTTCGGGGAGAGAGTCGATGAAGTCAACGCCGAGCTGGGGGTCAGCAGAGGTCGGGATGTGCGCGGCCCTGGCGGCGGAGATGTCCTTGATGGCCTTCTCGTGCTCTTCCCGCACGTCGAGTGCGACGGCGGCTCCCGTCGCGACGGCCTCCAGGAGCTCCTCGCTCCCGTTATCAGGCACAGCGCACGCCGCGCCTTCATAGTCTGCGAAAGCGGTGACCAGCTCGCGGCCGGGGTCGCGCCGGACATCGAAGCGGCGGATCTGGGTGGTCAGAGCGTCGTACATGTGGAGTGTGCCCACCGTCGCCTCACCGACACCGGTCAGGAATTTGATGACCTCGGTGGACATGAGTCCGCCGACCACACTCGTGGTCACGCCCAGCACACCGGCGGTGGCGCAATCGGGTACGGAGTCCGCGTCAGGCTGGTCGGGGTAGAGGTCGCGCATGCCCACGCCGTCGTCCGGTGCGCCGGGGCCGGACCACCACAGCGCCACATCGCCGCGGTAGCGCAGCACCGAACCCCACACGAGGGGAGTGCCGGTGATCTCGGCGGCGTCGGCGGCCATGAACTTGGTGGCAAACGTGTCCGAGCCGTCAATGAGCACGTCGATATCTTCGAGCAGCTCCACTGCATTCGAGGCATCCATCCGGCCGTCGATCGTGGTCACGTCGATGCCGGGCTGCAGCTCACGCAGTCGCTCTGCGGCCACTTCGGTCTTCTTCCTGCCCACATCGGAGGCCCCGAAGAGGATCTGGCGGTGAATATTAGTCAGGTCGACGACGTCGTCGTCGATAAGCGAAATATGCCCGACTCCTGTCGCCGCGAGCGTCTGCATGATCGGGCATCCGAGCCCTCCCGCTCCGATGACCAGTACTTTCGCGCGATGTAGCGCTTCTTGTTGCTCGGGCCCGAAGCCGGGCAGGTTCATTTGGCGGGCGGTACGGCGCAATTCTTGCTCGGGAAAAGAAATCACACCCGTCCACTTTAATGGCCTAAGCTTTTTTGGGACATCATGACCGCCCACCTATGATTCGGGGCCGATTCCCATGCGCAAATTTCGCGCTGATCCACTGATCTTCTTTACCTCCGTCGGATTCATCATCGCTTTCGTGGCGCTCACTATCGGTTTCGGTGAACGTGCCCGCGAGACGTACTCCACCGTGTCCACCTGGATGATGGACAATTTCGCGTGGCTGTACATCGGCGGCGTGTCCGCGGTGTTCATCTTCTTGATCGTCTTGTTTGTGTCTCGCTTCGGCAACTACCGCCTCGGCGACGATGACGATGAGCCCGAGTACTCCTTGCCCGTGTGGTTCTCCATGCTGTTCGCCGCCGGCATGGGTGCGACGCTGCTGTTCTGGGGTGCCGCGGAACCGTTGCACCACGCGTATAACCCGCCGCGCGGCGAGTATGAATCGATGAGCCGTGAGGCCATCCGTCAGGCGTTCGAGTTCACCTACTACCACTTCGGTATTCACATGTGGGTGATCTTCACGCTGCCGGGCCTGGCCATGGGGTACTTCATCTACAAGCGCAAGATGCCAGCGCGCTACTCGTCGATCTTCTCGCCGCTGCTCGGCTCGAAGGTGTACGAGTGGCCGGGCAAGCTTCTCGACGCCATCGGCATCATCGGCACCGTCTTCGGCCTCGCCGTCTCCGTTGGCCTGGGCGTGCTGCAGATCAGCGCGGGCCTGAACATTCTGTGGGATGTTCCGCTGGTGACCTGGGTGGAGCTGGCCGTGATCATCTTCATCACCGTCTGCGCCTCCGTGTCCGTGGCCACCGGCCTAGACAAGGGCGTGAAGCTGCTGTCGAACCTGAATATCATCGGCTCGATTGTGCTGCTGGTCTTCCTGTTCATCGTGGGACCGACGCTGAAGATCATCGAGCACTTGACCGAGTCCTTCGGCATCTACGCATCGTCGCTGCCGGAGCTGATGTTCTGGGTCGATTCCTACAACGACAACCCGGGCTGGCACGCCACCTGGACCGCGTTCTACTGGGCGTGGACAATCTGTTGGTCGCCGTACGTGGGCATGTTCTTCGCCCGCATTTCCCGCGGCCGCACCGTGCGCCAGTTCATTGCCGGCACGATCTTGCTTCCGGCGGTCTTTGACATCATCTGGTTCGCCACCTTCGGCCGCACCGCGATCGACGTGGAGCTCAATGACCCGGGCGTGCTCACCGGCCCCGTGGTGGAGGATGGGGAGACCCCGCAGGCGCTGTTCACTCTGCTGGCGCAGTACCCGTTCTATTTCATCAGTGGTGCCGTGGCGCTCGCGGTGATCATTTTCTACTTCGTCACGTCGATCGACTCCGCTGCCTTGGTGATGGACATGTTCACCACTGGTGAGGAAGAAGTCACGCCGAAGTATTACCGCGTCGCTTGGGCCGTCGCCGTCGGCGTGGTGACAGCCGCGCTGCTGTTCATCAACGATTCCGGCATCCAGGCGCTGCAGGAAGTGGTGATCATCATCGCCCTGCCGTTCTTCATCGTCTACTTCATCATGATGTTCTCGCTGGTGAAGGCGATGAGCGACGATTCGGCCGCCGAGCGCCGCTTTCGCTCCCGCCAGTGGGAGAAGACCGACACTGCGGAGAAATACGAAGAGGCAGACGCCAAGCCCGCGCCGGGCTACGACGAAGAAGGCAACGAGATCGACCGCCCCGAACTCGAGTACGACCACGAGGAAGGCTCATGGCGCCTCACCGAGAGCGTGCTCACCGAGGCAAAGGACGAGGACGAGACGGAGAAAAACTAGAGCGAGAACAGAACCGCATTGACACCGCCGGCGCGAACCAGCGCCGGCTTTGCCATATCCAGGACGTACAGGTCGCCAGTCGGGCTGGAGAAAACGACCCTGTTGCCGTGGTTGTAGACCTGGAACGGCTGGAGACGGCTCGGCTGGCGCTCGAAGCCCTGGTTCCAGCACTTGGTGCCAACCCACTTGCGCTGGATGGACACGGCCGGGATCAGCTCGCCCTTGGGGTTGCACTGCGGCTGGGACTTGCGTGCGCGGTCGCTCACGCAGAGGGTCTCGCCGTCGTACAGGGCGCAGCGGACGGAGTTGTCGGAATTGGCAACGAACTGTGCCGCCGCAGCCGCCTCCGGCGCGAGGGCGACGGTGCCGAGCCCCGCAGCGAGAGCTGTGGAGGCGAGGATGGAGGTGATGCGCTTCATGGTGTGGACTCCTTCAATTAGGCAGTGATGGTCGTCACAGTCCACTATTAGCAGAATTACAGGACCTGGTCAGCCCAACTGGCTAATCCCTCAAAGCTTGACGAGGCCACTGCGTGCTCCCTCTTCGGAATCCGCCCTGCACTGCGTGCGAGCATGCCGCCTTCCACAGCCAGGCGCATTGCTCGTGCCATGGCTTCAGGGTCCTGGCAGCGGTTGACGGCGCTGGCCAGCAGCACACCGTCGCAGCCGAGCTCCATCGCCAGCGCGGCATCCGAGGCAGTGCCGACGCCCGCGTCGATGAGGATGGGCACTTCCGCGCGGGAGCAGATCAGCTCGATATTATGCGGGTTCAGGATTCCCAGGCCGGTGCCGATGGGGGAGCCGAGCGGCATGACGGCGGCAGCACCCAAGTCCTCGAGCTTCTTCGCCGCCACCGGATCGTCGGAGGTATAGGCGAGGACAGTGAATCCTTCGTCGATAAGCAGCTCACACGCGTCGACCGTTTCCACGACGTCCGGCAGGAGCGTGTGGTCGTCGGCGATGACCTCGAGTTTCACCCAGTCGGTGCCCAGCGCCTCCCGCGCGAGCTTCGCCGTGATCACCGCATCGCGTGCCGTGCGGCAGCCCGCGGTATTCGGCAGTGGCGCAATATTCAGGCGGTTCAGCAAATCGAAGACGGATTCGCCTGCGCTGTCCTGCTTCGCGGCGAAACGGCGCATCGCCACCGTGGTCAGCTCGGTGCCTGAGGCGACCAGTGCGCGCTCGAGCATGTCCTGCGAGCTCGCCCCGCCGGTGCCCATGATCAGGTGCGAGTCGAATTTCTTGCCAGCGATTTCCAGCATCGCTAGCCTCCCTGCACGGCGGTGAGGATGTCTACCTTCGCGCCGTCGTCAAGCTTTGTCGTCTCCCACTCGGAGCGCGGAACGACATCGCCGTTCACCGCGACGGCCGTGCCCGCGGGTACCTCGCCGAGGCGCTCGCGCAGAAGCTTATCGACGCTTCCTGCCTCCGTCGTGATTTCTTCATCGTTGACGATCAGCTGCATTAGTTCCTCCTTGAATGACGCAGGGGATCACAGGCTTCCAACTCTACGGGTGGCTGTGCACCTTCGACCAGCGCGGCCCCGCACTTCGCGCCCATGGCGGCGAGCAGAATGCCGTGGCGGAAATAGCCGGTGGACACCACCACGCGGTCGCTGACACGGCCGAGATACGGCAGGTCGTCCGGCGAACCGGGGCGCGCGCCGACGTGCGTTTCGATGAAATCGCAATCCTCGATGCCGGGCACGATCTCGCTGGCGTCGCGCAGCAGTTGCAGCACGCCGCTCGCCTGCGGTTGCGCCCGATCGTCCTCGCGCGTCGTCGCCCCGATCGTGAGCGTGCCGTCCTCACGCGGAATCAGGTAAATCGGCCGGTCTTCGACGAAACCGCGAATCACATGGTCGATCAACGGCCGCTGATGCTCCGGCACACGCAGCTCCACCATGTCGCCGTAGACCGGCCTAAGTTTCAGCGGGTTCTCGCCGTCGAACCAGCCCGTCGTCTCGCGCGCGCCGAGCCCGTTGGCCAGCACGACCTGCTCGGCATCGACGTCGTTGACATCGCTCACGGCCTCCGCAACGAACTCGACTCCGGCGTTGGCGCACGCATCCTGCAAAGCGGTAGCGAATAGCCGCGGACGGACCTGGTGGTCGCCGGGAATATGGACGGCACCGCTTATCGACGGCGCCAGCGCCCCCTCCAGCTTCCTTGCCTCCCGCGTAGTGACTCTCTCCGTGGTCATCCCGTGGAGCTCCTGGTAGACCTGCAATTCCTCCAGGTGCGTCTTATCCGCGCGGTCTTTCGCCACCACCAGCGTTCCGTCAGTGCGGTAGCCGGTGGGGGAGTCCGTGTACTTCTGTGTGAGCTCGATCAGCTCCGGGTACCACTTTCCCGCCGCGATCATCAGCGGAAACAGCGGGTCCTGCTTGTACACCACCTCTGCCGCCGGTGCGAGCATGCCGCCCGCATGCCAGGTCGCGCCGCTGGCAGGCTCCGGGTCGTAGACCGTGACTAAGTGGCCGCCGTCGGCGAGACGAAGCGCCGTCGATAAGCCGATAATGCCCCCGCCGATTACTGCAACCTTCATGCTTTCCTTCTTTGCTGCCATTTATCGATCGCCCACCAGAACAACGGAATGAAAGCGACCGCGATGATCCAGTAGATCAACCAGAAACTGCCCGCAAGACCCGTGAGCGTGATCATCGCCGCCAAAATCACGATCGTGATCACGCATGCGATGACACAACGGGTGAGGTCGAATCCCTTGCCGCTCACGTCCGAAGTGCCACGCCACTTGTGGTCCATTGCCTGGATGAGGTCCTTGCCAAAAGCGATGGCGAAAACTGCATAGAACGCGCCGAGCCCATGAAAGAAATTTGCCCAGCGCATGTCCGCGATGCTCCAAAACGTGTAGATGAGTAGCACGAAATTGATCGGGATGGTGGCTACCAGCAGGGCGTATCCCGTTTTTGGGAGCCTGAACACGTAGCGCAGAATCATCCCGCCGAACAAGCAGAGCCAGTACGCGACCTCCGCGAGAATGATGGCAAGGATCATGATCCCGACCATACGCGCCTCGCGGAAACCGAAATTCCTTTAGCGTGGATAGAGCAACCGATTTAGTTAAGGAGAGACTATGTTTATTCGTTCCCGTGACGATGTCGAGACTGTTGAGTGGGGTGGCGGCACCTCCGAGCGCCTGCTGACCGCCAAGGACAATATGGGTTATGCCGTTGCTCACACCGTCGTGCGTGCCGGCACCGAGTCGAAGCTGCAGTACCGCAACCACCTCGAGGCCTGCTACTGCATCGGCGGCTCCGGCGAGGTCGAAGACACCGAGGGCAATGTCTACCCGATCACCCCGGGCACCATCTACGTCCTCGACGAGCACGACGCCCACTACCTGCGCGGTGGCAAGGATGAGGACCTGATCCTGGTCTCCGTGTTCAACCCGGCGATCACCGGCGACGAGAAGCACTCCCTGTCTGAGGACGGGTTCAGCAGCTACTAGCCATGACTGAACAGCGTATTCGCCGCGCCGTTCTGATCGTGGCGCTGCTGAACTTCGGCTATTTCTTCGTCGAGTTCGCAGCGGCCATCGCGATCGGATCGGCGTCTCTTTTTGCCGACTCGGCGGACTTCCTTGAGGACACCGCCATCAACATGCTCGTGTTCTTTGCGGTGGCGTGGTCGGCGGCGCGCCGTCGTAAAGCGGGCTCCGTGCTCGCCGCCTTGATCTTGATCCCCGCGATCGCCGCGATCGTGACCGTCGTGCTCAAAATCATGAACCCGGAGCCGCCGTCGCCTGAGGGTTTGACCGGTGTCGCCGTCGGCGCGCTCGTGGTCAACCTGATCTGCGCCGTGATCCTGCTGCGCCTGCGCAACGAAGGGTCCTCGCTGGCCACCGGCGCATGGCTTGCCGCGCGTAACGACGCCCTCGCGAATGTCCTCATCATCGTCGCCGGCCTGCTCACCTTTGTGTGGGCTACCGCCTGGTTCGACATCATCGTCGGCGCGATCATCGCCGCCGTGAACCTGTCTGCCGCCAAGGAAGTGTGGGAGGAAGCCCGCGAGGAACACGACTCGGTCGAGGAAGCTTTCGTGGATATGGAAGACTGCTGACACTTTCTCACATAAAGTGATGTGGAGCACATGTCACTAGCGATAGGAGACAGGTCTCATGTCCACCGCCAAGAAACAACGCTCCGCATGGCTCGGCCCCGGGCTACTCATCAGTGCCTCATTCATCGGGCCGGGCACCGTCACCACCGCCACAGTCACTGGCGCAAGCTTCGGCTTCGCGCTGAGCTGGGCAATCGTGTTTTCCATCATCGCCACAATCATCCTGCAGGAAATGTCCGCCCGCCTGGGATTGATGGGCAAAATCAGCACGGGCGAAGCGATGCGCGCGACCTTCGAATCGCCCGTGGCCAAGCTCTTCATGATCGTGCTCATTGTCACGGCTATCGGCATCGGCGGCGCGGCGTATGCGGGTGGCGACACGACGGGCACAGCCCTCGCGCTTAGCGACGTGACCCACCTTCCAGTCCCCGTCCTCTCCGGCATCATCGTCGCTGTGCTCGTCCTGCTGCTGCTCACTGGAAGTTATAAATTCTTCGAGCGCTTCATGACTTTGCTGGTGATCATTCTTGTCGGCGTCTTCCTTGTCACCGCTGTGGCCGTGAAGCCCGATGTTGGCGCGCTTCTCCACGGCATCTTCGTTCCCGAGGTGCCCGCTGGCGCCGCCCTGACTGCCATCGCTCTGATCGGCACCACGGTCGTTCCGTACAACGTTTTCCTCCATTCCAACCTGGTGCAGGAGAAATGGGGCGATGAACCGCAAGGCCTCGCTATGAAGAAGGCGCGCGTGGACAACGTCGTCTCGATTTCCATCGGCGGCCTGATCACGCTGGCCATTCTCACCACCGCCGCGACCGTGGTGTTCAGTCAGGGTTTGGAGGCTGAGTCTGCCGCCGACCTCGCCGAGCCCCTTCGCCCCATGCTTGGCGACGCCGCCCCCTGGGTCCTTGCCATCGGCCTCTTTGCCGCCGGCATGACCTCTGCCGTCGCCGGCCCTCTTGGCGCCGCCTACGCCATCTGCGGAGTCATGGGCTGGTCCCGCGACCTGAAAGACAACAAATTCCGCGCCATCTACCTCACTGTCGTCATCGTCGGCGCCATCATCGCTATCACCGGTGTCAACCCAGTGCAGGTCATCATCCTTGCCCAGGCCGCCAACGGCATCCTCCTGCCCGGTGTCGCCTTCTTCCTGCTTTACACCATGAACAACAAGAAGCTCCTCGGCGATCACGTCAACGGCTTGGCGACCAACATCATCGGCGGCATCATTTTCGTGATTACCGTCGTCCTTGGAGGCATGACGCTTATCGACTTGTTCTAGTGCTCTAGGGGCGTTTGCAAATCTGCAGGGACTCCGCAGTGCGGAGTTGGCGCTGGCGTCGGTAGGCGTTTGTAAATCTGCAGGGACTCCGCAGTGCGGAGTTGGGGCGGCGCTGGCGTCGATAAGCGCTTTGCAAACGTGCAGGAACTCCGCAGTGTGGAGTTGGGGGCGGTGCAGGCGTCGGTAGGTGATTGAGAAACCGCAGGGACTCCGCAGTGCGGAGTTTTAGGGGCTGCATGTCTGCGTTTAAAGGGGTTGTTTGGGGCGTCGATAAGCGCTTTGCAAACGTGCAGGAACTCCGCACTGCGGAGTCTCTGACCAGGCATGTTCGAACGCTTGTGCGAGTGTGTCCAAGTCGTTTTGTATGGTTCGTTTAACAAAAGCAAACAACCATTGGGGGGAATCATGTTGGTGATGGAAGCGGAGTCCGAGCTGAGGGCTGAAGTGCTGGCCGAAGAGATTGTTGATAGGTATCGCTCGATGATGCGTTCGAAGGCTGGTCTCTTGGAGATGATCGGGGAGTTCGACCGTCGCGGTCTCGCCCAGGAATGTGGGGCGTCCAGCACGGCGACGTGGCTGATGCGCCGTCTGGGGATCTCTGAGTCGTCGGCGCACGAGTATGTGTACGTGGCGCGGCAGCTGCTGAATTTTCCGTATCTGGCGGAGATGTTCGCAGCGGGGAATTTGAGCTACTCGGCGCTGCGGCTGTTGCTCAAGTATCTCACGCCTGAGAATGAGGTTGAGCTGGTGGAAAAGGGGATGGAGCTGGGGCATAACGGCCTGGAATGCGCGCTGGCCGGACGTGAAAAGGCCGGCGATGATAAGCCGAAAAAGGAGTACTACCTGCGGATGGCGAAGGAAGATGACGGGGACCTGACGCTTTGGGCGCGGCTCAATCACGTCGACGGGGATGCCTTCTGCGCCGCGCTGAAGATCGGGCATCTCGCATTCGCGGCGAGCGAGGAGGAGCTGAGTTCGCTCATCGGGGAGGACGGATACGTCGACCCGGCCAAGCTGGATGCCCTCATCAAGGCGAAGGAGGAGGAAGAAGAGAAGATGCAGGCCAAGAAGGACGTTTCGGGCTTCGGTTTGCCGACGGGGCGTGCGATGGTCCACGCGCTGATGGGCATGGTCAACGCGGTCAGGTCGCAACCGCAGAGCAAGCTCCGGGCGCCGGGCGCGCAGGTCAGCGTGATGGCGACATTGGATGGCCGAGCGTACCTTCCCAATAATGCCGGGGTGGCATCGGAGGGGCTGGCGAACCTCGTGGCCAATGCGCTGGTGCGCCTGGACACGGTCGATGACCGCGGATTGATCATCAACGCGGGGCGTTCGACGCGTTTGGCAACGGATGGGCAGATCCGCTCCCTGTTGGGAATGTGGGGCGGGCAGTGCGCGATGCCGGGATGCACGCACACGCGCTTCATGGAATTCCACCACATGCAGGAGTGGGCCAATGGCGGCCTGACGGACATGGACAACCTCATCCCGCTGTGCTCCGCGTGCCACTCGCTGGTCACGGAGGGCTACGCCGAAATCACCCGTCACGGAGACGAGATCGTCTTCGACTTCGGGGACGGCAGCCGCTACGTGTCCTACAACCACTCGCTGCCGGTCAGGAACGACTCCTACGTGATGCCGAAGGCGGAGAAGCGCGGATGTGCCGACAGTTTCGCGAGTTAGCTGCGGCCGCGGTCGACGCTGGCCACCACGCGCTCAACGTAGTCGCGCGGATCCTCGGCATTCATGATGCCGCGGACGATGGCGACGCCGTCGACGCCGGTGCGGGCGAGGTTCTCGGCATCGTCGACGGTGACATCGCCGATGGCGACGATGGGCAGCTCCGATGCTGCGACGAGGGCGGGGTAGCCGTCGAGGCCCAGGGGAGCGCGGCCCGAGTCCTTGGTCGGGGTGTCGCGGAAGGGGCCGGCACCGATGTAGTCAATGACGTCGGAGAAGTCGTTGGCGGCTTCGACCAGCTCCAGGGTGCCGGTGGTCAGGCCGATGATGGCATCGGGGCCGAGCAGGTCGCGAGCGATGCGGGGGTTCAGATCGTCCTGGCCGATGTGGATACCGGCGACACCGTGAGGGGCGAGGGCGAGGGCGACGTCAACGCGGTCGTCGATAAGCACGCGTGTGGCGGGGTTGACCTCGTGCACGGCGGTGACCACGGACAAACTGAGGTCGTACAGATCGCGTGCGCTGATGGGTTTGCTGCGCACCTGGATGATGCCGGCACCACCCTGGGCGGCAGCACGGGCGGTCTCCACGATCTGGTCGGGGGCACCGGCGCCGGTGACGAAATAGCAGCGGAGGTCGAGTTCGGTCATGTGCGCCATTGTAGGGACACACCCGTACGGTACGGTTTGTCTATTCAGATCCTCTGGGAGAAGGGACGACCACATGAAGATCCGGGCTTTGGCGGCAGCGGCGTTAGCTGCGCTGGCTCTGGTAGCTGCACCACAGGCGACTGCGCAGGTCGACCCGAACTACCAGTGGCGAACGGACCCGGCGGCAAAGGTGCTGGCGGGCAAGCCGTTCGCGCCGGGTGTGCTGCACCGCGTGCCGGGCTCGTGGTTCGACGCACAGCGGGCGAATCCGGGTGCGAAGCATGCGGCGTCGCGCGGGCGTGCGCTGTACGGCCCGGGCGCGCCGATCTACGTCGGGTTGTACGGTATGTGCACGGTCGCGGCGGTCGGCACCGACGGGGCGGGGCGCAAGGTAGCGCTCACCGCGGGGCACTGCGGCAACGTCGGCGACCAGGTGGTCGCGTCAGATTCGTTCGCGGCGGGCCCGACGGGCCGGGTCGCGCGGAAGAACGGGGCGATGGACTACGCGGTCATCGAACTCGGCCCGCGCGCGGACCTGACGGCGAGTTACAACGGCACGACGATCCGCTCGACGGGCGGGTCGGTGCGCACCGGCGACCAGCTGTGCAAGAACGGCTACGCGTCGGGTGTGACCTGCGGAATCAACTGGATGACGGACGGCGTGCGCCAGCAGTCGCAGGTCTGCGCGATGGCGGGCGATTCGGGCGCGCCGCTGTATTCCGGCACGCGCCTAGTCGGGCTGGTCAACGGCTCCTCGATCCCGCGGAATGCGAACCTGCAGTGCATGAGCCCGCTGCAGGGGCCGATCCACTCGCCGACGGTGTCCACGAGCATCGACGCGATCATCCGCGACCTCAACGCCGCGCCGGGCGTGGGCAACGGCTTCCGCCTGGCGCGCTAGCTGAGGCGGCCGAGCACCTCGTCGTGCAGCAGGCCGTTAGTGGCCACGGCATCGCCGCCGTGCGGGCCGTCCTCGCCAGCAAGCGAGGTGAAGCGGCCGCCGGCCTCAGTCACGAGGACGGACAGGGCGGCCAGGTCCCAGAGGGAGACTTCGGGTTCGGCGGCAATGTCCACGGCGCCCTCGGCGACCAGGCAGTAGGAGAAGAAATCGCCGTAGCCGCGCAGGCGCCACGCATCGTCGGTGAGCGAAATCAGCTGGTCACGCAACCCGCGGTCGCGCCAGCCGCTCAAGGAAGAGATGCTTATCGACGCATCCTCCAGCCCCGCAACCCCCGAGACCCCCAGCCGGGTGACGCTGCCGTCAGCGAATGTGCGCCACGCACCGGCGGCCTCACTGGCATACCAGCGGCGTGCCAGGGCAGGGGCGCTGATGACGCCGACGACGGGTTTGCCGTCCTCAAGCAGGGAGATGAGTGTCGCCCACACGGGCACGCCGCGGACGAAATTCTTGGTGCCGTCGATCGGGTCGATGACCCATTGGCGGCCGGAGAACTGCACATCGCCACCGAATTCTTCGCCGAGGACGGCGTCGGCGGGGCGGGCGGTGCCGAGCTTGTCGCGCAGCGCGCCCTCGACTGCCACATCGGCGTCGGAAACGGGGGTCATGTCGGGCTTCGTTTCCACCTTCAGGTCGGCGGATTCGAAGCGCTCGAGGGTTATTGCGTCGGCAAGCTCAGCCAGTTCGAGGGCGAGGGCGAGGTCGTCGGAGTAGTTAGCCATGCTGTTCAAGCTTAGCCAGCACTTCGTCGACGAGCTGGCGGTTTCCGGCAACGCACCATGTGACCCCACCGGCATCGGATTTCACGGCCTTGCCGCCGGCAGCCTCGACGAGTGCTTTGCCGGGCAGCCAATCCCAGTCGGCGACAGAGTGCTGCAGCCAGCCGCCGATCCCGCCGGAAGCGACGGTCGCCAGATCGATGGAGCCGGCGCCGAACATCCGCACGGTGGCAGCACAGTTTGTGGCGTCCAGCCACGCGTTCCGGATGGCCTCGTCTTTCATCGACGTGGGGTGGAGGTAGGTGGCGAGCGCCAGGTGGGGCAACGGGGCGTCGATAAGCTGCTCAAGCGTGCGGCCGTTCCGTGTCGCGGTGCCGTTGTCTGCGACCCACGTCGTGGCGAGCGCTGGGCGGTGAATCGCGCTGGTCAGAATGCGTGCGGGGTCGCTGGCCTCGCCCTCGACGAGCGCGAGCGCGGAGCAGAAATAATCGGAGCCCGACGCGAAGTTGTACGTGCCGTCCACCGGGTCGATCACCCACGTGCGCCCGCTTGTCGACGTCTTCGCTGCGCCCTCTTCTCCCACGATTCCGTCCTCGGGGCGCAGGGCGTCGAGTGCTCCCGCGACGAAGTCCTCGGCTGCTGTGTCGGCGTTGGTGACAACGTCGGACACCGAGGTCTTTTGGCCGGTCTCGAGCCCTTCGTCGCGCATGCTCAGCGCCAGGCCCCCGGCTGTCTCGACGAGGGCTTGTGCGAGCTCGGCGTCAGTGGAATTGCGGTGCGAATCAATGAAAGCTGCGGTAGACACAGCCGCCATTATTCCTGAACGTAGACATTCGAGCCGAGCTTGTGGAATTCCTTGGCCATTTCGCGCTCGCCGCGGCGGTAGTCGGTGCCGCCGGCGAAGCTTGGGATACCCAGATCGGCGATGAGCTTCTTGTTCTTGTCGTCCAGGGCCTCGTCGATCGCGTCGCCGAATTCGTCGCGAATGTCCTGGCTGATGCGCATCGAGCAGAACTTCGGGCCGCACATCGAGCAGAAGTGCGCCGTCTTGGCGGGCTCGGCGGGCAGCGTCTCGTCGTGGTACGCCTGCGCGGTCTCTGGGTCGAGGGAGAGTGCGAACTGGTCGTGCCAGCGGAATTCGAAGCGGGCCTTGCTCATCGCGTCGTCCCAATCGCGCGCACCCGGGTGGCCCTTCGCCACGTCGGCGGCGTGAGCGGCGATCTTGTAGGTGATCACACCGGTTTTCACATCGTCCTTATTCGGCAGGCCGAGGTGCTCTTTCGGGGTGACGTAGCAGAGCATCGCGGTGCCGCCCATGGCGATATTCGCGGCGCCGATCGCGGAAGTGATGTGGTCGTAGCCGGGCGCGATATCGGTGACCAAGGGGCCGAGAGTGTAGAAGGGGGCGCCGCCGCACCATTCTTCTTCCTTCTCGTTGTTGACCTGAATCATGTTCAGCGGGACGTGGCCGGGGCCTTCGATCATCACCTGAACATCGTGGTCCCACGCGCGCTTGCACAACTCGCCAATGGTTTTGAGCTCCGCGAACTGAGCGGCGTCGTTGGCATCGGCGACGGAGCCGGGGCGCAGGCCGTCGCCAAGCGAGAATGCGATGTCGTACTGGGCGAAAATCTCGCACAGCTCGTCGAAATTCTCGTAGAGGAAGGACTCCTTGTGGTGGGCGAGGCACCAGCCGGCCATGATCGAGCCGCCGCGGGAGACGATGCCGGTGACGCGCTTGGAGGTCAGCGGGACGTACGGCAGGCGAACACCCGCGTGGACGGTCATGTAGTCGACGCCCTGCTCAGCCTGCTCGATGACTGTGTCGCGGAAGATCTCCCACGTCAGGTCCTCGGCGACGCCGCCGACCTTCTCCAGCGCCTGGTAGATCGGCACGGTGCCGATCGGGACAGGGGAGTTGCGCAGGATCCACTCGCGGGTGGTGTGGATGTCGTTGCCGGTGGACAGGTCCATCACGGTGTCCGCGCCCCAGCGGGTGGCCCAGCGCAGCTTGTCCACTTCCTCGCGGATCGAAGAAGTGACCGCGGAATTGCCGATATTGGCATTGATCTTGGTCAAAAACGCATTGCCGATGATCATCGGCTCGGACTCCGGGTGGTTGATGTTGTTCGGAATGATCGCGCGGCCGGCGGCGACTTCCTCGCGGACCTTCTCCGGGTCGCAGTGCTCGCGCAGCGCGACAAAGCGCATCTCCGGGGTGATCTCGCCCCGTCGCGCATACGCCATCTGCGTGACACGCTTGCCGTCCTTCGCGCGCAGGGTCGGGCGGGTCGCGCCACGCCATTCCTCGCTGGCCGCGCCGCGCTTCATTGCGCGGGTGCCGTCGTCCTCGAGGTTCCGTGCGCGGCCCTTGTATGCTTCCACGTCCTCGCGCTCGGCGATCCACTCGCTGCGCAGGTCCGGCAGACCTTCCTCCGGCTCGGCCCACGGGCCGCGGGTGCGGTACACGCGGAACGGCTCATTCGGCCCGGTCGGGGAATCGTCCAGCTCAATCGCAGTTTCCGGAACTTCAAGCCCGTCTTCGAGAATCGGGGCGTACGAGTGCTTCGGGTGGATTTCAGACGCGTAAATATCAGCCATCGGCTGCTCCTTACTTCCTTCGCTGGTGCTAACCAAACAGGTTCGGACGGTGCTCGCACGGCTATGTCTCAGTGCGATCTCAGCCCGCTGCCGCGGGCGCCCGTGTGGGTGCGCCACACAGTGTAGGTCGTCTGGCGGCGGTTCGAAGGCGATTTACGAAGTCCACTAGACTTCGCACGTATGCAGCCAGAGACCAGCAACCGGATCCAGTCCCTCGACTCAACCCTGACCACCATCGAGTCGGTCATGGACCTAGACGAGATGGATTCGCGCGCCCGCGAGCTGGAGCAGCAGGCCGCCGACCCGAGCTTGTGGGACGACCCCGACCACGCGCAGAAAGTGACCACGGAGCTATCCAACGTGCAGGCCAAACTGCGCAAAGTCACGGGCCTCCGCCAGCGTCTCGACGATCTTCCGGTCATGTACGAACTCGCGGAAGAGGAAGGCGACGCATCGCTTGCCGACGACGAACTGGCTGATCTGGGAACCCAGATCTCCGCTCTGGAAGTGACCACGATGCTGTCCGGCGAATACGACGAGCGCGAGGCCGTGGTGAATATCCGCTCCGGCGCTGGCGGTGTCGATGCCGCTGACTGGGCGGAAATGCTCATGCGCATGTACACCCGCTGGGCGGAGAAGAACGGCCACAAGGTCGACGTCTACGACATCTCCTACGCCGAGGAAGCTGGCATCAAGTCCGCGACCTTCGTTGTCCACGGCGAATACATGTACGGCCAGCTCTCTGTGGAGCAGGGCGCGCACCGCCTCGTCCGCATCTCGCCCTTCGACAACCAGGGCCGCCGCCAGACCTCGTTTGCCGAGGTGGAGGTTCTGCCGGTGGTGGAGCAGACCGACCACATCGACATCCCCGACTCCGACATCCGCGTGGACGTCTACCGCTCCTCCGGCCCCGGAGGCCAGTCAGTCAACACCACCGACTCCGCCGTGCGCATCACTCACGAGCCCACCGGCATTGTGGTGACCTGCCAGAACGAGAAGTCCCAGATCCAGAACAAGGCCTCGGCCCTGAACGTCTTGCAGTCCAAGCTCCTGGAACTCAAGCGCCAAGAGGAAAAAGCCGAGCTCGACGCCCTCGGCGCCGGCGGCAACGCCAGCTGGGGCAACCAGATGCGCTCGTACGTCCTGCACCCGTACCAGATGGTCAAAGACTTGCGCACCAACTACGAAGTCGGCGACCCGCAGAAGGTGCTCGACGGCGACCTCGACGGGTTCCTCGAGGCCGGTATCCGCTGGCGCATGGCGGAGCAGCAGGGCGAAGAATCCTAAAATCCTGAACGTCACCTGAATCACCTGCGGTTTCCGCGAGTGGGATTTCCGTGCGGCCCGCGTCTGTCACTAGAGTGGCGCGTGTGATCACTTTCTCGAATGTGACAAAGGTCTACCCGACGTCGACGCGGCCGGCGCTGGACGATATCTCGCTGACGATTGAAAATGGCGAGTTCGTCTTTCTGATCGGCCCGTCGGGCTCGGGCAAGTCGTCGTTTTTGGAGTTGTTGATCCGCGAGGAGAACGTGACCAGCGGAGACATCCACTTCGGCGACTTCCACGTCAACGAGCTGAAGGGCAAGGAGGTGAACAAGCTCCGCCAGTCCATCGGCTATGTCTTCCAGGATTTTCGGCTGCTGCCGAAGCTGAACGTGTACGACAATGTGGCGTTCGCGCTCGAAGTCATCGGTAAGCCCAAGTCGAAGATCAAGAAGCTGGTGCCGGAGGCACTGGAGATCGTCGGCCTGGACGCGAAGGCGAACCGCATGCCGAATGAGCTGTCCGGCGGCGAGCAGCAGCGCGTGGCTATCGCGCGCGCGTTCGTGGACCGTCCGCATCTTTTGCTTGCCGACGAGCCGACGGGCAACCTCGACCCGTCCACCGCCGATGACATCATGGCGCTGCTGGCCCGCATCAACCGCATGGGCACGACCGTGATCATGTCCACGCACAATGCGCGCGCGGTCAACGACATGCGCCAGCGGGTCATTGAACTGCACCTGGGCAAGCTTGTCCGCGACGAGAGCCACGGCGTGTACGGAACTGTGGGGGCATAAGAAATGAACTGGAATTTCATCTTCCGTGAGGGCTTCCGCGGTCTGGGCCGCAACCTCACCATGACGATCGCGCTCATCATCACCACTGCGCTGTCTTTGGCGCTGGTCGGTGCGGGCATTCTCATGTCCAAGGTCACCAGCGAGACGAAGGACCTCTACCTCGACCGTGTGGAAGTGATGGTGGAGCTGAACGAGGAGATCTCGGCGGGGGACAAGGATTGTTCGTCGACAAGCTGTGCGGAAGTGCGCGACAAGCTGCAGGCGGATGACCGCGTCGAGTCCGTGACCTTCCGTAACCGCGAGCAGTCGTACGAGCGTTTCGTGGAGCTGTTCCAGGAATCCGACCCGGTGCTGGTGCAGGAGACCTCGAAGGATTCGATGCCGGCGGCGCTGCACGTGCGGCTGGAGGATCCGACGAATACCGAGCCGATCGACGCCGTGCGCGACATGCCGCAGGTGGAATACGTCGCTGACCAGGCCAGCGATGTCCGCGGTGTGGCTGATTCGCTCGATTCCTTCCGCAATGCGACATTCATCATTGCGGCGGCGCAGGCGCTGGCAGCCGCGTTCTTGATCGCGAATATGGTGCAGCTCGCCGCGTACAGCCGCCGCGAAGAGATCGGCATCATGCGCATGGTGGGCGCGACCCGCTGGTTCACGCAGGCGCCGTTCATTCTTGAGGCGCTGATCTCCGTGTTCATCGGCGCGGTCATCGCCACGGTGGGAGTGTGGGCGATCAAATCGCAGATCGTCGACCCGATGTTGGCCGGCGTGTATGAGAACCTGCTCATCGCGAAGCTTTCCGACGGCGCCGTGTGGACCGTCATGCCGCTCGTCGGCCTCGTCGCGCTTGTTGCATCGGGCCTAGTCGCTCAGGTAGCGTTGCGCTCTTACGTGCGAAAGTAGGAGGTCAGGCATGGCGAAGAAAAAGAAGAAGGACGGTCCGGGCGTCATCGCGTCCAACCGCAAAGCTCGCCATGACTACAACATCCTCGAGACCTACGAGGCCGGTGTCGTCCTGGTGGGGACGGAAATCAAGTCCCTGCGCGACGGCAAGGCATCCCTTGTCGAGGCATTCGCGACCATCGATGACGGCGAAGTCTGGCTCCGTAACCTCCACATCCCCGAATATTCGATGGGGTCGTGGACCAACCACTCGCCGCGGCGCACCCGCAAGCTGTTGCTGCACCGCCGCGAGATCGACACGCTTGAAGGCAAGGTCCGCGACGGTAACCGCACGCTTGTTCCGCTGAAGCTCTACCTCAAAGACGGCCGCGTCAAGGTCGAGCTAGGCCTCGCGCAGGGCAAGCAGGACTATGATCGCCGCCAGGACATCAAGAAACGCACCGAGGACCGCGAAATCGCGCGCGAACTCGGCCGCAAATTCAAGGGGATCAAGGCATGAAAACAGCCCTCATCACCGGCGCTTCCCGCGGCATCGGCCGCGCCATTGCCGAGGAGCTGGGCAAAGACCATCACATTTTGGTGGGGGCGTCGAAGGACGCGAGCGCGGTCGTCGATAAGCTTCCGAGCGCTGAGCCGTTCGAGGTCGACCTGCGCGACGAGCAGGCGATCGTCGAGGCTGCGCGCAAGGTCGAGAATGTCGACGTCGTCGTTCACGCCGCGGGCGTACTGCACAAGGCGCCGTTCGACGAGCTCGACGCCGAGCAGTGGCGCGAGACCATGGACATCAACGTGCTCGCGCCCGTCACCCTCACGCGCGAGCTTTTGCCCGCTTTACGACGATCGCGTGGTCTCCTCATCACCATCAATTCCGGCGCTGGCTTCCACGGTGTCGAAGAAAACACTGCGTACTGCGCCTCCAAATTCGCGCTGCGCGGGTTCACCGATGCCCTCCGCCTGGAGGAAAAAGGGAAGATCCGCGTGACCTCGATCCACCCGGGCCGCACTGACACCGACATGCTCGCCGACCCGAAGCACGGGGATCGCCCGAAGATGGACCCGGTGAACGTCGCTCGCGCTGTCCGCCTCGCTGTGGATGTCGATCCCGACACGGTAGTCGAATTCTTGCGCGTTGCACCTGCTTGACGTGCGGTATTGATCAGCGCTATTGTTATCTCTCCTGCGGTCAATGCATGATCCCGCCGCAGGACGCGAAGGGGATGATGTGGTTTCGACTTCGCCGACTAAACCAGGGGAAGCGTGCCGGTGCAGGCTGGAGACCACCGATTTAAGCGTCGCAGCACTTGATAAACGCAGAGAAGAACTCTCAGCGTGACTACGCCCTCGCTGCCTAAGTAGCGACCGCGTGTCTGTCAGGCCGGGCTCGCTCCCGCCCCGGATCCTGGCATCGACTAGGGAGCTTGCCCTCTCGCCGTGCCGGTGAGGCGCGGAGGGGACACCTTTTCACCGGCTGGGCCCGTCATCCGGACATGTTCGCCTGATCCGGAGGGTCGAGCAGAGATTCTGTGCGAACTGCGCACGGAGAAGCCCTGGTGCAGTGGCGAAGGACCCGGGTTCAATTCCCGGCATCTCCACAAAGCGATGAAACCGCTGGTCAGTAACGGCCGGCGGTTTTGTCGTTTCCGATAAGCTGAGCAGCGATATGAACCGAGCAATTTTTCGGGGAGCCGTGCTCCTCACTTCAGGCGCGTTGCTTACCGCGTGCACAACGCCTGCCAACGAAACGCCGCAGGCGGAAACAACGACTTCTTCTGCTGCTTCCAGCAGCTCCGTGGAGATCGAGGACAACGAGGGGGTCAAGACCGTGCCCGCTGCGCCAAAGCGTGTCGTCGCGCAAGACGCCCGCTCCCGTGAGCTGCTCGAAGGCCTCGGAGTCGAGCTGCAGGATCCGCGCAGCGATGCCGACCTTGTCGTTGCCGGAACTGCAGATGGTGCCGCTGCCGAACGTCCGGATGCGGCGTTTGTCGATCTCACGCCCCGTGACGGCATCCCCCTCGACTGGGAGATGGTTCGGCAGATCCAGGTGCTGGGCACGATCTTCGGCAAAGAAGATGAAGCTGCCGAACTGGACAAGGAGTTCTCCGAAGCGCGTGGCCGCGCCATCGAAGCGCGTTCCGAGAAGTGGACCTTCTCCGCGCTGACCGTCAACGGGGAAGATGTGACCGTTCAGCCGGCCGACGGCGACACGCTCTGGCAGCCGCTATTCGAGATGCTCGAACTCACACCCGCGTTGAAGCCGGAGGATCCCGCGGATATTCCTGCACTGGTGGAGGCAGAGCCGACGTTCCTCTTTGTAACGGAGACTCAGAAAGACATTGCTGCCGACGGGTATGTGCCGGCAATGCGCGCATTCGCCGGAACCGAAGAGTTGAAAGACATCTCCGCATTAGAGGCGGGCCGTGTCTACATTGCACCACTGAACGTGCAGGACACAGCCTCGATCATCTCCTACACGCAGATCTTCAACGAACTAGCGGATCATTGGTCCGACATGGGTTAAGACGTTTCGGCTATCGCATCATTCGTGCTGTTCAAAGGGCACATTTGCATTCTGTAACCACTTAGGGTTAATGTTTTGATCCGTCGCCGCGAGACGTTAAGAACCGGTTAACGGGTCTGAACAGAAGGTGGCGGCGAGAAAAAATTGATATTGCGACAGAGTTGACATCAAATGTCAGCCTAAAGTAATGTCAGACAAGCCGCTAAGGCAGAGGGGCGAAAGTTCCGAAGCCGA